>DAOULD010000150.1:0-14141 GCA_034420635.1 Anaerolineae bacterium
CTTAGCATCTCGTGAGGCGGGGTATTTGGTTACTTGCCACTCGCTTTTGCGGGCTGGTTGTGTTTTTGTGGCTGCCCCGAATTACGGGCGAGCAACTCTGTGGTGAATCCGTACGTAGAAACCGTCAAAGGGCGATGCGCTTTTGTAGTTCCTAGAGCATCCTGCCAAAATATTGAAATACACTCATGACAGATTCAGTTGTTTGACAATTATTTTCAAGTATGTTACTATGTTGGAAATAATTTTCATCCTATGGAATTTGTTTCATGAAGAATGGGTACAAACCCGATCGCGGTTCTCTTTCCACTATCTCCGACGCCTTGCCGAACTTAAAAGGCGCCACCAGGAAGGTGGCTCAGTTCGTTTTGCACCTCCCGCAAGAGACGATCAATCTCTCTATCACAGAGTTGGCCGCGCGGGTTGGCGTTAGCGAGGCAAGTATTGTTCGATTCGCCCAGTCGCTTGGCTTCTCTGGCTTCCACGCCCTTAAAATTCGTCTGGCGGAGGACATCGTCTCGCCGATGTTGATCGTCCACGAAGACCTGATGCCAGACGACAATCCAGCGACTGCCGTCCAGAAGGCCATGACCATGGGGCTGCGCGCCCTCGAGGACACCGCCAACATTCTCGATATGTCGGCGCTGGAGGCATCCATTCGCGCCATGTGCAATAGCCGGCAAATTGTGTTGTTTGCTTCCGGCAACTCCATACCGATAGCGATGGACCTCGATTTCCGCTTGACCAAGATCGGTTTGCTGAGCCGTTTTTCAATAGACCCGACTATGCAGGAAATGTATGCCGCTTTAACATCGCATGACCATGTGGCAGTGGGCATCTCGCACACGGGAAGCTCAAAGGATACGGTTCATGCCCTGGAATTGGCGAAACAACATGGCGCGACGACAATCTGCATCACGAATCACTCGGACTCTCCGCTGACGCGCCACAGTGACTATTGCCTGTTCACCGCCACGCGTGTCAGCCAGTTCCGCGAGGAGCAGTTGAACTCCAATCTGGCTGCCTTGGCGCTTACGGAAGCGCTGTACGTTGGCATCTGTATTGAGCGTTCCGACGCCTTGATGCACTCCGTCCTGAAGACATCAAGAGCAACAGATCACCGCAAATACTAGGAACGCGGCTAGGAAAAGGAGGGCCTATGAATTGAAGACTTGTAAGCATGCGCGAGGCGGTTCGCGACCTCAATCGGCTCAAGCGCCTCGTGCCGATTCCGACTGAATCGATACTTGTCATAAGGAGAAATTCACAATGAAGAAATATCTTGGTTTCTTGACGATCCTGGTGCTTTTGCTGGTGAGCGGTATCGGCATGGCACAAGACGTTACGCTGGAATTCCAGCAATGGTGGGAGCCGGAACTGCCTGAGGGCTCGTTCCGCGCGATCTTGGATGATTTTGAAGCGGCCAACCCAGGCATCAAGGTCGTGACGATCAGCGGTCCCTACTTGACCACGAAGGACCAGATTATCGCCAGCGCGGCCACCGGCACGATGGCCGACGTCGTCGGCTTAGACGGCGGCTGGGTCAACGTCCTGTGGAAGCAAGGCGCGATTGCGAATTTGTCCGAGGTTATGATGGAAGCTGGCTTTGATGACAGCGAGTTGGCAGCGCAAATCAAGCTCGCCGGGTCGACTTACATGATCCCCATCGCCAACTTCATCTACCCGGTATTTGTCAATCTTGACATGCTGGCAGCGGCTGGCATCGACCCGCCGTCGACGCGCGCCGATTTCGCCGCGGCCGCCGAAGCGCTGACCGACCCGGACAACAACGTTTATGGCTGGGCGCAGCCGCTTTCGCTGGAGCAGCCCAATGGCATTCAGAATGACACGATGTCCTGGCTGTGGGCCACTGGCGGCAGCATGCTTGATGATATGGGGCAGCCAAATTTGGTCGGCAACGAGATGCTCGCCGACACGATGGCTTATATCAAGAGCCTGCACGACGCCGGCGTGGTCGCGCCCGGCGCCTTCGCCATGAAAGAAAATGAAAAAGTCGAAGAGTTCGTCAACGAGCGCGTCGCCATGATCATCAACACGCTTGCCCACTTCACCCTGATCCGCGAGCGCAACCCGGACCTCAACTTCGATATCACGCCGTTGCCGGCCGCTGAAGGCTACGATGGGCCGCGCGGCCTGCCTTACGCCTCCTGGGGCATCGGCATCGGCGCCAACACCGAGCACACAGCCGAAGCCTGGAAGCTGATCGAATACTTGGTCAGCGTCGAAGGCAACACGAAGCTGACGTCAATTGCCAATGCCTTCCCGGGCAATGTCAACGCGACGCCGGACTTCATCCAGACCGATCCGCTCTTCATGACAGCCTTCGAGATCTTCCAGGAAGGCTACCTGGCGAACGAGTTCACCGGGCTCCCCGCCGCGGAAGAGCTGATGCGTCAATTCGACGAGCCCTTCCAATTCTATCTGGAAGGCGAAATCGAGCTGGAAGAGTTCCTGGAAATCGCGCAAGAGGAGTGGGAAGCCATATTCGAATAGTATTCCCGGATATGCGATTCCCCTAAGTTGTAAGGCCGAGGCGGTCCAGGGATCACATCTGGCCGTCTCAGCCCACGCGGAGATGGCATGGTCACAGCCACGCAGCGCGAAATCGCTGAACCTGCGAATATCGGGTGGGAGCAGAGGAAGCGCAAGCTCCTCCCCTATGGTTATCTCTCGCCGACGCTGATTCTGCTCGCGGCTTTAACCGTCGTGCCGATCATGACGGTCTTCCTCTATTCCCTGGTGGATAATGTCATCGTCAACCCCAATCCCCCTGAATTCGTAGGCCTCGAGAACTACGAAGAAGTGCTGACGAACAGGAAGTTCCGCGGCGCGCTGAGCAATACAATGTACTTTGCGATCGTCAGCGTCGTCGCGCATTTCATCATAGGACTGGCATTCGCCCTGCTTCTGAATTCGCGCCTGCTCAGCGCCAACGTCAAGGCGGTTTTCCGCGTCATATACATCCTGCCCTGGGTATTCACCGCGTCGATTATCGCTATCTTGTGGCGACTGCTGCTGAACCCGCATGGGGTCGTTAATTTTGTGCTGCTCGAACTGGGACTAATCCCGGAGTTGCTGGAGTGGCTTTCCGACCGCAAATTGGCTTTGAACGCGGTTACTTTCATCAACATCTGGTCCGGTTATCCCTTTTACCTGGTCAGCTTCCTGGCGGGCTTGCAAGGCATTCCCGACGATCTCTACGAATCCGGACGGGTCGACGGCGGCAATGCCTGGCAGCTTTTCCTGCATATTACCCTGCCTCAGTTGAAGCCCATCATTATCAGCCTGGCGTTGCTGGATTTCATTTGGACCATACATCAATTCACTTTGATCTGGATGACCACGGGCGGCGGTCCCTTGCGCTCCACCGAGGTCTTGAGCACTTATACCTATAAGGCAGCCTTCAGTTCGCATGAATACTCGATCGCCTCCACTATCGCGATGGTGATCCTGGCGATTTGCACCTTCGTGGCAATATTCTACGTGCGCAGTCAGCGAATGGCGGACGAATAAAATGATTGGCAGTCGCAGGCAGATTCTAATCAGAAAGATACTGGTATGGATTGCGCTGATCCTCGGCGCCTGTTTTGCCGGGTTGCCTGTGCTTTGGATGGTTTCTTCGTCTTTCAAGTCCAATCTGGAGATATTCGCCTATCCGCCGGCTCTGATTGACTACTCGTTTTCCTTCGAGGCATACCAGGCGGTGCTGAGCGACCCGGGACAATTGCGCTTCTTCTTTAACAGCTATCTCGTCGCCATCTTGGTCACGATTTGCACGGTTATCACTAGCATCCTGGCGGGATACAGCTTCAGCCGCTACGACTTCCGCTTCAAAAAAGTCTTGAACTTGATCATCATCGGCGTCCAGTCCGTGCCGCCGATCACATTGATGATCCCCTACTTCGGTCTTATCGTCTGGCTTGGGATATACAATTCCTACGCGGCGCTGGTCCTGACCTATATGGTCTTCACCTTATCCTACGCAATCATAATGATGACGGGCTATTTTAATACGCTGCCTCGTGACCTTGACGAGGCCGTCATGATCGACGGCGGAGGCAGCTTTGTGACGCTGTGGCGCATTCTGGTTCCGATTTCATTGCCAGGGATCGTCGCGGTCGGCGTCTACACCTTCATGTTGGCATGGAACGAGTTCTTATTCGCGCTCACTTTGACGCGAACCAATGATATGCGAACGGTCCCGATTGGCATACACTTGCTGATGGGGCAGCACTCCTTTGAATGGAACCAGATGTTGGCGCTGAGCGTACTCGGTTCGCTGCCGGTGCTCGTTCTATTCCTGCTCTTCCAGCGTTACTTCATCGCGGGTATGGCGGCCGGCTCCGTCAAAGGCTAATCGTGCGCATACCCATTTATCTACTTTCAACGAAATGACGATGTCACTATGTTAATGAACATGAGAGACCTGCTGGCGATCGCGCGAGAGAATCATTTCGCCGTACCCGCATATAATATCAGCAGCAATATGCTCTTGACTGGCGCGATTGAAGCGGCAGAAGCTGCTAACGCGCCTGTCATCATAGCCATTCATCCCGACGAATTGGCATTCGTCGGGACTGCCTTTGTCAAATTCGCGCTGGAAGAGGCGAAAAATGCCACGGTGCCGGTCGTAATTCACCTGGATCACGGCTCGTCCCTGGAACAAATCATGACCGCCATACGCGCCGGCTTCACGTCGGTGATGATTGACGCGTCGGAGCTTCCGCTAGACCAAAATATCGCCGCCTGCCGGGAAGTCGCCGCCTTGGCTCATGCCGTCAATGTTTCGGTCGAAGGCGAGCTCGGAACTATCGGCGAACTCGACGAAGAGGCCGAAGCCGGAGCCGAAGAAGTGATATTTGTCGATCCTGAAGAGGTCAAGACTTTCGTCGACGCCACCGATGTCGATACGCTGGCGGTCGCGATTGGCACCTCCCATGGATTGTACCCGAAGGACATGAAACCAGAGATTCGCCTGGACTTGCTACAAGCGATCAACGCCAAGGTTGACATTCCGCTGGTGTTGCACGGAGGCTCTGGGAACCCCGACGAGGAGATTGCCCGTTCAGTGGAATTGGGCATATGCAAGATCAATATTTCCGCCGACATGAAAAACGCCTTTTATCAGAAATGTCGCGAAGTCTTGCAGGATCCTATACTGCGAGAACCTAGCAGCATCTATCCACAGTGCATCGACGCGATGAAAGTCGTCTGCCGGCAGAAGTTTGACCTCTTCAAAACGACGGGCAAGGCGGCGCTATACTGATGGCGCCCGCCTCATCTATTGACGTTTGGCCTCCAGGGTCGTTCTGTCCAGATAAAACCACAGCCAGCCGCTCGGCGCCTAACCGGCGAAAAGTCTGTCGCGCTCGCACAGAATAACAAGCCCTCTCCTTGCATGGGCAAGGAGGATTGTAAACAAGGGGATTATATACCAAAGTGCCATTTCCCTTTAGACACTAACCTCGTAATATTATACGATTGTGCCATCGTTCGTTAGCGAAAGGACGGACAGATGGTACAAAACGCTCCAGGTAAACACTTCCGCCTTAAAAGCGTTTTCTGTCTCCCAATAATAACTGAAATTACCACCAGAAATCCTTGATATGTAAGCGATATAAGGGAATTATTGGGACAATTTTTGATTTACTTAATGGTTTCGATATCATGTCAAGAGCAAGGCATTATTGCATATTATGCTGTAAGTCTGTTAAATTTCTGCTTGATTTCCCGAAAAAATGCTGCGCTTCATATAGATGACAACCCCGATTTCACAAAGCGAATCGAGCTCCCAATTAAGGCTCTTGCGCAATCTAAAAATGGCGGATCTATGGGAGCGCCGGCAATTTTACCGACGAGCTTTGGAACAGATCCGGAATTTCTGATCGACTGAACGCTTTGCCCGCAGGCTTCCGCGCATCCAGTTTGATATGAAACTGGCCACGACGGCCTGCAATAAAGCGCCAGATTCTCACGCAAATCGTTCATGCTCCGCGCGTCGCGCCCGATACAATGAAGTTCGACAAGGAGGCAGATCATGGCACTACGCGAAACGGTGAAGATCATCTTTGACATCATTCACGACCTGGCAAATACGCCAAACGGCGTGAGCCGCGGCGAGATCGTAACGAAATATCGTATCGGCGCGAGCACAGCGCACAAATACATCCGCCTTATTGAAGACATGGGCCTGCCAATCTATACCGAAGGACAGAGATATTTCATTGATGAGAGTTATTTCGTCGAGCTCAAGCTCACCAGCGAAGAAGGAGAGTTTCTGTTCCTTGCTTTGGAGCGCGCGTTAACGACCCACACAAGACAATCCTGGAGCGCTCGCTCCCTCATCAACAAACTCGCGCTCAAGCTTCATCCGCATCTGGCGGGTGAGCTGCAGGATCAGTTTCGGTCTGAGCAAAGCAACACGACAGAGGCGCGCATCTTCACCACCCTGGCGCAAGCGAAGAGACACCGGCGAGAAATCTGGGTGGACTATCTTCCGCTCAACCGCAGCGAAGCATCGCGCTGGCGCATTCGCCCCTATCGCTTCATCAGCAATCCCCTGTCGGATGGCTTCTATGTACTCTGCGATGGCAGCCGCGATGGAGAGGCCTACATTAGCCTTAGCCTGAAGTTCGACCGCATTCAGGATGTTCGACTCACGGACGAGCGTTTCGCAATTGTCGACTTGGCGCGCTTTCAATCGCATTACGGTCAATCCTGGGGCGTGTGGAGCAGCGAAGGCGAGCCTGTGTCCGTTGTGCTCCGTTTCGAGCCACGGCATTACGATCGCCTGCTGGAAAGCACTTGGCATCCGACGCAATCCATTCGTCGAGACGCGGATGGCTATGTCGTTTTCCGCGTCAAAGTATCAGCGCCGCAAGAGATGACGCCCTGGATACGCAGTTGGGGTTCTGGCGTGGTCGTGGAAGAACCGCCGGAGCTACGTCAGCGCCTGATGCGCAGTCTGATGCGGCAAGTGCGGAATTACGGCATGACACTAGAGAAGGATGAAGATGTGAAATCCTTGATTCATCTGCTCTGGGCGAAGCGCGAACCAAGGGGCAAACCTAAAGCTGAAACCACCGCTTATCACTTGTTGACTTACCATCTGCTAGATGTGGCAGCGGTAGCTTGCCGCATGTGGGATGATGTTCTCAGCGCCGCGCAGAAGACCCGGCTTCAAGAATTGCTGGGACTGGACGCGGAAGCGACGCGGCAACTATTGGCATTGCTGGCTGGTTTGCACGACATCGGTAAGGCGACACCGGGGTTTCAGAAGAAAGTCGCTGATCTCTACGAGGCGCTTTGCGAGGCGGATGAAGACTTGCGCGAGCATAGCTACATTGATGACCACGGCATCCTGTCGGCGGTCATATTACAACGCTGGTTGAAGGATGAAATGAGCGTCAAGAAAATGCGGGCGGGTCAACTGGCGGCGGTCATCGGCGGGCATCATGGCGCTTGGATTTCTTCCAATGAGCGGCAACAAGCGCAGGCGAGCATTGGCAAAGAGAAGTGGAAGACTCTGCAAAAGGAACTGATTGCTCAGCTGCAAGCCACACTCGGCGTTGATGAAATCAGCCTGCCGGAAGATCCACAAGCCTTCAACGTCTTCGCGGCATTCCTGTCCGGTTTTGTGTCCGTCTGCGATTGGGTGGGCTCGGACGCGCAGTATTTCGCGCTCGATGAGGGGATCCGCGACGCGCAAGATTACTTCCGGGACAGCCTGGAAAAAGCCTCTGCAGCGCTAATCGGCAAAGGCTTTATCGGCTGGGAAGCGGATGGGAGCAAGCCAACTTTCTGCGAGGCCTTTTCTTATCTTGGACACGAAGACCAAAACTTTGAAGCCAATGAAATGCAGCGCGTGGGCATCGACAAGCTGTCGGACTTCACAGAGGCGCCGCGGCTGATTTTAGTCGAATACCTGACCGGCGGCGGAAAAACTGAGCTGGCGCTGCACATCGGCGATCTGCTGGTGAACCGCTTCGACCTGGCGGGCGGCTATATCGCCATGCCGACTCAAGCCACCAGCAATCAGATGTTCGAGCGCGTCGGCGAGTATCTGCAAAGGCGCTATCCGAAGAAAAGCATCAATTTTCACCTGATTCATGGTCAATCCGACCAGCAGAAACCTTATCAAGAGATTCAGCCGCAGCCAGAACGCGAAGGCAATGAGAGTGGATTAAGCGCCGAAGATTGGTTTCAGCGTAACAGCAAATACGCCCTGCTGGCGCCTTTTGGCGTCGGCACGATCGACCAGGCGATGCTTAGCGTCTTGCAAGCCAAGCACCATTTCGTGCGCCAGTACGCCCTTAGTCAAAAGCTCGTCATCTTCGACGAGATTCACAGCTATGACACCTACATGAACGTCATCATTGAGCGCTTGCTGGGTTGGCTACGGGCGCTGGGGACGCCGATGATCTTGCTTTCCGCCACCTTGGCGCGGCAGAATCGCCAGGCGCTTCTGGAAGCCGTCGGCGCAACGGACACGGGCGACGCGCTCGCTATCCCCTACCCGCGCCTGACTGTGGTCGCGCAGGACGGCAATGTGGCAGCCCATCCCCTGCCGCGGCCAGAGACGCGCGCGATAGCGATTGAAGCGATTCCGCCGGACGACGGCAGTCTGCTGGACGCGATTCTGCCCAGCTACCGACAAGGCGGCTGCATCGCCATCGTTTGCAATACGGTGAATGAGTCGATATGTGTCGCCCGTTTCCTGCGCGAAGAAGCCGCGGGGATTGACAAAGACGATGTTTGGCTTTTTCACGCGCGTTTTCCGCCGGTCTGGCGCAAAGACAGAGAAGACGAAGTGCTTGCGGCATTCGGCAAAGATGCCAAAGAAGGCGAGCGCCCCGAGCGCAAGATCTTGGTCGCCACGCAAATCATCGAGCAGAGCCTCGACCTCGACTTCGACCTCATGATCAGCCGCACAGCCCCTATCGACCTGCTGATTCAGCGGGTCGGGCGTTTGCATCGGCACCCGCGAAAGCGACCGGCGGATCTAGAGGACCCAATCTTACTCTTACGCCAGCCGGACATGGACGACGATGGTATTCCGGATTTCGACGTCGATGAATTTGTTTACGCGCGGTTTTTCCTGCTGAAAAGCTGGTTGAAATTGCGCGAGATGAGCGTGCTGCGCAGTCCGGATGATGTCGATGAGTTGATGGATTTTGTTTACAGCGAGGGTGTGGAGATAGACGGCATCAACGAGGCCTATCGGGAGGCTTTGGCGGCGTCATATAGTAAATTGGCGTTGGATGATACAAATAGCGAATTCAGGGGCAAACAATACGTGATCGGTGTGCCGTCCGACGAGGAGATGATTGATTCCAACACATTTAGGCTAGAAGATGACTTGGAGAAGTATGTCTCTACCCGAGACACCCAGCCGGCGGTTGACATAATCTGCATAATCGATCCGAACCTGGAAGAGAGGAGCCAACAACCGAGCAAAGATGATGTCGAAGAATTGCTGAACTACAAGGTTACGGTTCGTGGTCGCCGCATTAAAGAGTTGCTGGAAAACCATCTCCCGGTGAACAGGATGTGGGAGAGGAAACCACAGCTCAAGTTTGCCCGTCCAATAACTTTCGATGGCGAGTATTATATCGTGCCGTACAGTCCAATTACTTTGCGGCTAACAAGAGAATACGGATTGGAGATTATCAACGAGGAGAAAACATGAGCGTTGCCTTTAATCTCATCGACGAGAAGTGGATACCTTGCATCACGACGGACGGAGATTTTCTCGAATTCAACCTGCGCGAAGTGCTAGCGCAAGCGCATGAGATTCGCGAAATATGCTGCGAGACGCCGATTCAATCGGCAGCGATTTTGCCATTGCTGCTGGCAATTCTGCATAGGAACTTCGGACCGGCCAATACAAGGGAATGGGGCAAGTTGTGGGGTGCTGGCAAGTTTGACATGCAGACATTGGATTCATACTTTGACAAGTGGTGCGACCGATTTGATTTATTTCATCCGAAGCGGCCGTTTTATCAAGTGGCTGATGATCGTGTCAAAAAAACTGATATCCATAGTGGTCTAGCCCAAACTATGAAAGAACATAGTATTTTGTTCACCCACCAGACAAAAGACAATGTACAGCCGCTTACCCCACCTGAATCAGCGAGAATTCTGTTGCAGGCACAAGCTTTTCGGGTAGGCGGTGGAGTGAGCGGCGGAAAGACACCAAACCATGTCCACAGTATTTGGACAAATACGATCGTGTTTTTCGCGCGCGGCGACAATATGTTTCAAACCTTGATGTTGAATCTAATTCGCTATCCTGATCCGAATGACACATTCATAACCCATACAGATCAAGATAGACCATTTTGGGAGCGCGACGATCCGAAGGAAGGACGGACGATAGGTAAAAAAATGCTTTCTCTCTCGCCTGCAGGCTATTTGGACTATCTGACCTGGCAAACAAACCATGTTCATCTTTTGCCCTATGAAACTGTAGATGGCGTCAAAGTAAGAGAAGTAATGATAGCTCCAGTGGCAAAGTTCCACGATAGGGTCTATTGCCCACAAAGCTGTTACATGCGGGGCAAACAAGACAAGTTTGACGTTCTGCGATTCGATCCCAATAAAGCTCTATGGCGTGACTATAATAGTCTCTTGCCGCGTGATGATGACGACAAGTTGCCAGCAGTGATCAGGTGGTGTTCTCGATTATCCAACTACGGCGACTTGGCCGAAAATCATGTTATCCAATTGATGGCAACTGGTATGTTGGTTGACCCAAACCGAACGGGGAAACAACTCTTCTACCGCGAAGAGTTCATACGACTGTATACGAGTATGCTTCGTAACGCTGACCTTATAGCACAGGTCAGGAATCAGTTGCCTTTGGCGGAAGAAACCTCGGAGAAACTGGACTTTGCCCTGAATGTACTGGCTGACTATGTGACAAAAAAGAAGTTAGACGATGAACTCTATACTAAGAACAAGAATAAAGAAGACAAAAAAACGAGAGAAAAACTCATCAATCAATGGCATGCGAACGAGCGATATTGGATCGAATTGGAGCCTCGCTTCTGGCAATTTATTAAACTGCTAGAGGAAGATAGAGATCAAGCCATTGAACAATGGCAAGATGACCTCAAAAGAACTGCGCGAGATTCGCTCAACCATGCGATAAATCTGGCTAGCGACAGCCCCTGGGCTTTGAAGGGGAGCATCGCGGCGCGACGTCAATTGAACATCGGACTCAGCAGGGTATTCGAGTAATAGGAGTTAAAGATATGAGTAGCGCGGAAACGAAAGATGATCGATTCGTAGATTTTCTGCAGGAAAACGCTGAAGACAAGGGGATGTTGGCGGATTTACGGCGTGGACTTGGACAACCGCCTGGGACAGTGCAAAGCATGTATTCGTATGTTGAACGATTTAATCCTAAACGATACGAGATGATTAGGTTCTACATGATTGCTGCCTTGTTCGCATTGCATCCTAAATCAACCCAGAACGGCAATATGGGGAATCACCTGAGAATGCTGGCTGCGGGTGATGAAGGAGCAACAGAACGCCGATTCGTATGGTTGCTGCGCCTCCATCTCGACGCGCTGGAACCGCGTTTGCGCCAGCAAATCAGCATCTTGAAAGCCAATGATATCGCCCTCAACTGGCATCAGTTAATTAAAGATCTCCGCAATTGGGATCATTCAGATCGCTTTGTTCAAAGGCAATGGGCAAACGGTTTTTGGGGAAGCAATCAATCAGAATCAGAAGCTGATGAAGGAAAGGAAGACCAAACATGATTATCGAACTGCATGCACTACAAAGTTTCGGACCCTCGAATCTTAACCGCGATGATACTGGCAATCCCAAAGAAGCGCTTTTTGGCGGTGTACAGCGTGCCAGAATCTCATCCCAATCCGCCAAGCGCGCCATAAGGGTATCGAACATTTTCAAAGAAGGCGTAAGAGTGCCAATTGCTGACCGGACCAGGCATTTGATTCCTGATCTTATCAAGCGTCTTGAACAAGAAGGGGTTGACAAAGATTGGGCTACTCAACATGTACCTGATGTGATAGGCCGAACCAGTTTATCCAAGTCTCAAAAGGCATTATACGCCCAGCTGTCTAAAAAAAGCTCCGGCGAAGAATCTGAAACGGAAGCAACGGGAGTAGCTATCTATATTAGCAAGTCTGAAGTTCAGGAGATTGTGAACAAGCTGGTTGAGACAAATCGCAGTGGAGAAGTACCGGACAGCAAGGAATGGGCTAAATGGTGTCGAGATTTCAGCAAGAAGATCAAGGATCGTACGTCTGCGCCAGATATTGCGCTATTTGGTCGTATGCTCGCAGACAATCCAGACCTCAAAATTGATGCGGCTTGTCAAGTCGCTCATGCTATCTCTACTCACGCAGTGAATACAGAATTCGACTTCTTCACGGCAGTAGACGACTTGCAACAAGATGATGAAACTGGTGCCGCAATGATGGGATATGTTCACTTCAACTCCGCCACCTATTACCGCTGCGCCCGCATCGACTGGGAGCAGTTGGTGGACAATCTCGGCGGCGATGAAGACCTGACGCGTCAGACCATCAGCGCTTTCATGCGCGCCTTCGCCTTGGTTGTGCCAACCGGCATGACGAACTCCTTCCTCAACAAACATCAGCCGGACTTTCTGCTGGCCGCCGCCCGCCCGAACAACGACGGCCAATCGCTCGCCAACGCCTTCGAGAAACCTGTGGAGGCCCGCAACGACAGTGGTTATGCCGAGCCGTCCATCAAAGCGCTTTGCCAATACTGGGACCGGATTGAAGGCTGTTTCCGCCTGGGCAAACCCACCATCGCCATATTGAACCCGCGCGGTTATGACCTGTATCCCGATGAATATGCCCCGGTTCTCGATGACTTGGAAGTCGCCCAAGTAGGCAACCTCGGCGAGTGGGTCGGCAAGATGACCGCTGCGCTAAGTGAGGGCTAGCTTATGTCGACATTGCTCATGCGTATCAGCGCGCCGATGCAATCCTGGGGCACGCAAAGCCACTTCAGTCACCGCGATACTGGCCGCGAGCCTTCAAAAAGCGGCATCGTCGGTTTGCTTTGCGCCGCTCTGGGGCGTCCGCGCCACGAGTCTATTGATGATTTGCGCGCTTTGACAATGGGGGTGCGCATCGACCAGCCCGGCAGCATCCTGCGCGATTATCACACGGCTGGCCAAGGCGGCTACTACAAAGTCAGCGACAAACCAGGTAGAGCAACCGGAAAAAACACCATCCTCTCCGAGCGTTATTATCTGTCCGATGCCAAATTCCTGGTGGGCTTGGAAGGCGAAGCTGCGCTGCTGAAAAGACTGCAAGCCGCCCTGAAGCAGCCGCGCTGGTTTCTGTTTTTCGGGCGCAAGGCTTTCCTGCCGGCCGAGCGCGTCTGGCTGTGCGATGGACTGAAAGATGCAGAGCTATTCGAGGCTTTGGCGGAGTACCGTTATCCTGGCATGGATGAATCGAGCGAGCGCCTGCAACTGTTGATTGAAGACGATAGTGGATCTGAGGTCCGCAACGACCAGCCGATTTCCTTCAAGCCGCGTCGTTTCATCCCCCGTCGCCTGAAACGCGATTCTGTGCCTAATCCGGTCTATCAAGAGGAGGCATGACGATGTTTCTCTCGCAACTGCTGGTCAATTTGCGCCATCGCCCAGCGCGGCGCGACCTCTCAGATCGCTATGAGCTGCATCGGACGCTTTTGCGCGCCTTTCCCGAAGACATGCCCGCCGACGAACGTGTCCTTTATCGTGTAGAGCAGACGCGACGTCAACCATTTGTGACTGTCTTGGCGCAATCTCAAACATTGCCCGATTGGGCCAAAGCGGAGCGGTTGAGTGATCCGCGTTATCTTTGTAAGCTGCCGGAGATGCGGGAGGTTGATCCGCAAGTCAATACTAGCATGCGCTTGCCGTTTCGCCTGCAAGCTAATCCCACTGTCAAGCGAGATGGCAAGCGCCACGCCATCGTCGCCGAGGACGAATTGACACGTTGGCTACAGCGGAAAGGCGAAATGCACGGATTTGCGCTGGATCTCGCAAAGCTGCGCAGCGTCAAGCTGGGCAAACAGCATGGCAGAAAACGCAAACAGACTTGGCATCTGGTACAATTCGATGG
>DAOULD010000151.1:0-9323 GCA_034420635.1 Anaerolineae bacterium
CACCACTATCCAACCAACCAAAAATCTCTGCGCTCTCTGCGCGCTCTGTGTTCAAAATTTTCTGCACCCCCGCCAAACCAAAAACCCAGCAATACCGCGCCCTCCAGCCCTTCCACCGCCAAAAAACTCGGGGAAACATGGGGACTTCTCGGGACTTCGACGGGTACGCCAAGGGGCGATACCGCTCCCCAAAGGCATGGAAATCCGCAACAATTGTCCATAACCGTTGCGGATGCTATAATCGGTGCGCGCCGTCATTCCGCGCCGGTCAATGTGACGAGGAGAGCAGGCAGCATGCAAATCAATCAAATCGCCAGCATGATCGAGTGGTTGGATGAAGAGCGCCGTCGCGACAAAGCCATTATCGCGGCGCTGGAAGAGCGCGTCGCGCAGCAAGTCGAGTTCATCGATCAGATGGGACGGCGCGTCAAAAGCGTCGAGTCCGACCAAAGCGTCATCAAGCAGGAAACGCTGCCCGCCCAAAAAGAACATGACATCATCGATAAACTGCGGCTGGAAATGGCGCAAATGCTGGAAAATGCCGAAGCGCGGCGCCTGACCGCGGAACGCGAAGCCGAACGCCGCGTCGATCTGCAGCGGGACACAGTGCAGCGCAGCGTTCGCGAACTCGGTGAAAAAACGGACCGTATCGAAAAGCAGTTGGCCAATATCAGCGGACTTCAAAGCGAGGGCGATCGGCTGACAAACGCCATGCGCGTGCTGAACCAGGAAATGGACGATCTGACCAAGAAGCTCGAAGGACCGGACCGCCGCCTCACCTTCCTCGAAGAACAGCGGCGCACCGACGCCCGACGGCTGTCGGAGATCGAAACTGAACTGCCGGAGTACAAAAAATCGGTCGATGGCATCACCCCGAAACTGGCGTTAATTGAAGACCTGACTGTGCGCAACGAACGCCGCATCCAGGATTACAACAGCGTCGACCGGGAACGCAGAGAACAACTGCAGCAATTCATCGACCAGCAGCAATTGATGACGCAGCAGCGCGACCAGCAAATGGCGGATCTCACCAAGCGCTTCGGCGTGCACGATGCCGAATTGCAGAACAACATCGAGCGCTTCGAAATCTGGGCGCAAGCCTACCGAGAGATGAAACGCATCATCGACGATTTCAACCGCATCGGCGACCGACTGGAACGGCGCATCAACGAAGTTGCGGAAATGCAGCGGCTCAGCGAAGAGCGCTTTCGCCAGGAATGGAACGACTGGCGCGACGAAGATCAAAAGCGCTGGAAACAGTTGACCCTGTCCAGCGATGAGGTCTGGCGCAATCACGACCGGGAGTTCGACGGCTTCGTGCATCGGATCGTTGACATTGAAGGGCTCATCCCCGACGTGCGCGCGAATATTGAACGGCTCTGGCAGTTGGAACGCGCCCGCGCCGAATTGTACCGCGAGCGATACCAGGCTTTGCTCCTCCAATACGACAGCAGCGCGTTCAGCGAAGAGACTGGCAGCATGCAAAGCGGGGAAAGCCTCCTGGACAGCAGCGCGATCGGCGGCGGATAAGACATGCGGGTCATCGGCACCTCGGGCCACGTCGATCACGGCAAGTCCACATTGGTGGAAAAACTGAGCGGGATTAATCCAGATCGGCTTGCTGAAGAACAGAGCCGTCAAATGACGATTGATCTGGGTTTCGCCTGGATGCGCCCCGCGGATGGCGAGACGATTGGCATTGTCGATGTGCCGGGTCATCGCGACTTCATCGAAAACATGCTGGCGGGCGTTGGCGGCATTGACGCGGCGCTGCTGGTCATCGCCGCTGACGAAGGCATCATGCCACAGACCCGCGAGCATCTCGCCATCCTCCGGCTGCTGGAGGTAAAAGACATTATCGTTGTCATCAGCAAGGTTGATCTGATCGACGACCCGGACTGGATCGAATTGGTCCGCCTGGATATCGAAGAGCTTTTCGCGGGGCAGCAAATGCCGGCGCCGCCAACCGTCGAAGTCTCCGCCCATAGCGGGCAAGGTCTGGATCAATTGATTGGGATGCTGCAGGACGTTTTGGGCGGCGCGCCCCAGCGGGTCGATTATGGTCAGCCGCGCTTGCCGATTGATCGCGTATTCCTTGTCGGCGGCTTCGGCACCGTTGTGACCGGCACCCTCGCGGGGGGCAGCCTGTCGGTAGGCGACAGCGTCGAGTTGCAGCCGACCGGGATCGCCGGGCGCGTCCGCGGATTGCAAAGCTACAAACAGGCTGTCGAAACCGCCGCGCCGGGCAGCCGCGTGGCTGTGAACATCGCCGGCATCAGCGGCGATCAAGTCCAGCGCGGCCACATGCTGGCCTCCCCGGGGCAGGTCCGCCCCAGCGCCATGGTCGACGCGCAGTTTTCTCTGCTCCCGGATCTTGACCGTCCGCTCGAACACAACGCGGAAGTCAAGTTTTTCTGCGGCGCTGCCGAGTCGATCGCCAAGGTGCGGCTGCTCGATGCCGAGCAGCTATATCCCGGCGACGAAGGCTGGCTGCAAATCCGCCTGCGCGACGCGCTTCCGCTCGCTCGCGGCGACCGCTACATATTGCGCTACCCTTCGCCCGCGCAGACCATCGGTGGCGGCGTGATCGTCGACGCGGGACCCCGCCGGCGCTTAAAACGATTCCAGGCAGGCATCATCCAGGACCTGGAGCTGCGTTTGCGCGGTACGCCGGCGGAAAGACTTACGATGTCCGCGGAAGGGAAAATGCCCGTCACGCTCAGGGAGTTGCAGTTCAGCCTCGGATATAGTGATGAAGAAATCCAGGAGGCTTTGCGGGAGGCGCTTGAACTTGGCTTGGTCAAACAGGTCGACGAATCAAGCTTCTGGTCTGCCGCTTCCTGGCACAAGCTGGTGAATCGGGCTCTTGAGCAGTTGAGCGCTTTTCACAGCGAGCATCCGCTGCGGCTGGGGATGCCGCGGGCGCAATTGCGCAGCCGGCTCAATGTCAAGCTCAGCCTGCTCGATCAATTCGTTGCGGGAGACGAGCGGATTTCCCCTGAAGGAAATCTATTGCGGCTTCAAAATCACCAGGTGGCTTTTGACGACGATCAGAGCGCCAAGATCGACCAGCTAATGCGGCTTTTGCAGGAGAATCCTTATACGCCGCCTTCAATTGAGGAGATGAACGGCATCGTGGGAGAAGATGTCGCGCGAGCGCTGCTCGATTTGCGCAGGCTGGTCAACGTCAACGACAGAATCGCCTTCGCGAGCGCCGATTACGAATTTATGGTCAGCGAGATTCGGCAAAAGATTCGCGATCATGGCGAGATTGACGCCAAGACCTTGCGCGATCAATTCGGCACCTCACGCAAGTACGCCATCGCGCTGCTGGAACATCTCGATTCCCTTGGGATCACCCAGCGGGTGGGCGATGTCCGCAAAGGGGGCCGCAATATGTGAGGGTCTCGTTGCCGACGACATGGCTCCTTAAGCCGCCAATTCTCAAGAAGTCAGCCGCAGCATCACCTTGTCGCCCAGTTGTACATCCAGGCGATCGGCCGCGCTATCCTGGTTGGCGCAGATCTCAAGGAATCCGTTGCTGTCTATTTGCGCGAGGGTAGCCCTGAATTGCGCTTCGTAATAGGCGCGCGAGATACCATGAATGGTATGACTGTGAATGGTAACGTTGGCTCTTGCCGCGGATAGTCGCAGCGCCGGGACCTCGTCATTCCATAAGGTGTCAAGGATCAGCTCATCAGCGCCCTGCCAGCGCAAGATGCCGATACTGGTGATTATGTTGCCGAAATGATCAATGTGCATCACCTCGCCGGTCACTCGCTGCCGGGAGTAACTAAGCTGTGGTTTGGGAAAGGTGACGATCTGGTCCAGCTTAGGTCCCATATCCGTTAGACTCGCGGGATCGCTCGCCAAGTACGCGGCGGCTGGCGCGAAGATGTCGCGGCCATGAAAAGTATGACTGGCGTCGGGCAACTGATATTCGGGATTGTCCAGGGAGACCGCATGATATTCTGAATCGAGGTCCATCAAGCTGTAGCTGAGCACCCCGTTGTCCGGCGCGACAAAATGATAACCGGCGCATTGAGCCGCGATGGGCTTGCGCGCGCTGCCGACGCCTGGATCCACGACCACACAGAAGACTGTGCCTGCTGGAAAATAGCGGTAACTGTTCAAGAGCGCGAATGCGCCTTCCCGAACATTCTGGGGCCCGATAGCATGCGTGATATCGACGATTTGCAGTTCAGGAGCAATACCCAGCATAACCGCTTTCATTGTGCCGACGTAGGTGTCTTCAGTACCGAAGTCAGTCAGAATCGCTGCGATTTTTGTCATAAGGCGCTCTTTCGCTGCGGAGGTCTCGTTGAACTTTATTTTAGCTCAACTTGTTGCCGCAGGAAGTTTGCAAGCGTCCAGGATGCGAAATCCGCGGCGCGCCGCTACAATAAGCGCATCAACGAGGGAAGCCAGATGCATCGCAGCCGGTCCCAGCTAGAGCAGCAAGAATTGGACACGCTCGCGCCCTACGCGCTGTTCAGTCGGCATTCGCGCGGGCGTTTGCACCACGAAGCCGAGCCGCGCTATCGAACGGCTTTTCAACGCGATAGAGATCGCATCGTGCATTGCGCGGCTTTTCGTCTGCTCGAGTACAAAACGCAGGTATTCGTCAATGATGCGGGAGACTATTTTCGCACCCGACTGACGCATACGCTCGAGGTCGCGCAAATCGGCCGTACGCTGGCGCGGGCGCTGGGCGCGAATGAAGACCTGGTCGAAGCTATCTGCCTGGCTCACGATCTGGGACATCCGCCTTTTGGGCATGCCGGCGAAGACATTTTGAACCAACTCATGGCCGAATGGGGCGGCTTCAACCACAATCACCAAAGTTTCCGAGTCGTGACAAAATTGGAACGGCGCTATCCCAAATGGAAGGGCTTGAACTTGACAGCCGAGACCCTGGAAGGCATCGCCAAGCACGAAACGGAGTATGATATCAGCCATTTATCCGGTATCGAGACGGAGACGGGGGCGAGCCTGGAGGCGCAGATCGCCAACATTGCCGACGAATTGGCATACAACGCTCACGACCTCGACGACGGCTTGCAAGCCGGGCTCATCCGCAGCGAGCAATTGCAGAGCCTGGATATCTGGCGAATTGTTACCGGCCGACTGGGATGGACCGGCGGCGCATTGGACGAGGTGGACCGGCATCATGTCATCAGAGAACTGGTTGGCATGCAGGTCGATGATGTCCTGGAAAACAGCGCCGGGAACATTGAAACGGCGCAGCCGCGAAGTTCTTTGGATGTGCAGCAGCAGTCGCAGCCGCTGGTAAGCCATAGCGAGCGCCAGCAGGGACACAATCGCGATCTCAAAGACTTTCTCTATGAGAACATGTATCGGCACTATAGAATCCTGCGTATGCAGACCCGGGCTGAACACATCCTGCAGGCTTTGTTCACCGGGTATATGAAAGAAGCTCGGCAATTGCCGGATGACTTCCGCGCCAGGCTGGCCAAGGAAGAAACCGAGCGAGTCGTGGCTGACTACATCGCGAGCCTGACCGACCGCAGCGCGTTTCTGGAATACCGACAATTCTTTGATCCAAAATCATGAGCAGGAGCAGGAATCGGCAATGCCGGGAGAAACGCTGCTAAACCAACGCTATGAGCTGGTTGCCCAACAGGGTTCCGGGGGCATGTCGGTCATCTACAAGTCTCTCGACCGTATGCTCGGTCGCATGGTCGCTATCAAGATCCTGCGACCCAGCTTGACCCAAGACCCGGCTTTTTTGGAAAAGTTCCAACAAGAAGCGCGCAGCGTCGCTATGATGTCGCACCCCAATATCGTGACCGTACACGATGTGGGCAGCGACGGGCATACCCATTACATCGTGATGGAAATGATTGAGGGACATGACCTGAAGAAAGTCATCAGGGGGCGCGGCGCCTTGCCCCTGGACCGCGCGCTCGATTACGGCATCCAAATCTGCGCCGGACTTGGTTTCGCGCATCGTTCGCAATTGGTTCACGCCGACGTGAAACCACAGAATATATTGATCAATCGCGACGGCGTCATCAAAGTCACGGATTTCGGCATCGCCCAGGCTTATACGGACACCATGCCGCCGACGCGCAGCGAAGTCGTCTGGGGCAGCCCGCATTATTTCGCGCCGGAACAGGCGCGCGGAGAGAAACCCTCGCCCGCGTCCGATGTCTATTCGATCGGCGTGGTCATGTTCGAGATGTTCACTGGCCGCCTGCCCTACATTGGCACGTCGCAAAGAGAACTTGCGCTGGCGCATATCCAGTCGGAGATCCCACAGGCGACCGACATCAATCCGAACCTGCCCGAGGAAATAAGCAACATTATCGCCAAGGTAATGAGCAAGCGGCCGAACGACCGTTACAAGCACGCGGATCAGTTGGGTCATATTCTGCAGCGGGCGCGCGAACGCGCCAAGTATGCTCAAATGCAAACTGAGAGCGGTCGTATGGCGGCGCCGACCATCGCGGGGAATCCGCCCGCTCCATCGCCCGCTCTATCGTCCGCGTCAAATCCGGCGCAGCAAGCGCCAAGCTTCCGGCCGAGCCCAGGCACGGCGCCCGCATCCTCGTTTCCTTCACTGAATCCGCGACCGCAGGTTCCGGTTGCGCCGTCTCAATCCATAGCCAATGCCGCGCCGTCACAGCAGCCCGCTTCCGCTCCTGGACAGGCGGCGTCAATGATACCCGGTCCGCCGCCCGCTCAATTCAGCCCAGATGGCAGTCGCAGGCTTGACGCCACCGGCGGCTTCACCGGTCCCCTGCTGCCTCAAAGGCAAGAAAAGAGAAACAGCCTGGATTTGGTGACGCTGATCCTGATAGCCCTGGCCTTCTGCGCGGTTGCCGGGTTGGCGCCCCTGTATCTTTTCGGCGTGTTTCCAACCCTGAGTTGAAAAGGGAGATTGACCGCAGGGATTCACCACAGAGGCACAGAGCGCACAGAGAGGACTGTTTCGGGCGACCAGATTGGTCGCCCCTACAATCCCCGGCATTAATTTTTAGGTGTCAGGCGCGGCGAAATTCGAGAGCCAATTGTTCGCGCGTCAGGCGGATCAGCGTGGTGTTGCCGCTGGGCGACGCGAAGGGCGACGAGCAGCGTTCCAATTGAGCCACGAGCGTTTGCATTTCTTCCATCGATAAGATCTGTCCGCTTTTGACCGCCGCGACCGCGGCCAGGGCGGCAGTCGCTTCTTCTATCCCTTTGTCCTTTCGCGACAGTTGCTCAAGTATTCCGGGGAATACGTCGGCGAGGCGAGACGAGGCAATGATTCTTGGAAGCGTCCGAAAGACATAAGTATGCGGTCCGAAGGATTCGATCTCGAATCCCAATTCGGAGAGAACTTGCGCGCATTCGCCCAGCACAATGTCATGCTCCGGCGACAGCAAGACCGTCTGGCTGTCGCTCACGGGCTCGGCGAGGGGAGAACCAGCGCGCTGTTCTTCGCGCATCTGTTCGTAGAGAATTCGCTCGTGAGCGGCGTTTTGGTCTATCAAGTAAAGCCCGACCGGTCCTTCCGCCACAATATACATCGCGCCAATTTGCCCAACGACGCGCAGGATCGGCAGCGTGCGAGGTTTGGCGGGCGCGTCAGCCGTCTCAGGGATGTGTCCGAGATCGGCATCATGGAAGAAGTCTTCTTTAGCCTGCCCGGCAAAGGAGGGCGCGGGGGACCGGTAGTTGATGGTTTCATTTGTGAAGCCGCCCGTCCTCCACTGATCGGCATTGTATTCATCAAGATCCGCCCCCAAAAGCGCTTGGCGCACCGCCCGTTGAACGGTCGAAAACACCTGGCTCGGTTCGCGAAAGCGAACCTGCGCTTTGGTCGGATGAACATTGACGTCGACGAAATCGGTCGGGGTGGAAATCAGAAGTACGGCAAAAGGAAAGGCGCCGGATTTGATCATGCCTTCATAAGCCTGGGTGACGGCGTGGCTGAGCGCATTGTCCTGTATGGCTCGGCCGTTGACAAAGAGCACGATACGCGTTCGATCGCTCCGCGTTAGATCTGGCAAGGATGTGTAGCCGCGAACGGCGATGCTCGCCTGGGCAATTCTGGCCGGACTCGAACTCTCTATTGCGATCATGCGCTTGAAATGAGCCGAGCCGAAGACCCCCGCCACGACGTCCGCAAGATCGCCGCGACCGGAGGAGCGAAACTGCTCGCGCTCATCTTGTTTCAGCGTGAAGGCAATATGCGGATAAGCCATGGCGTAACGCGTGACGACCCCCTGAATATTGCGCTTCTCCGTTCGGTCCGCTTTGAGAAACTTCAGGCGGGCGGGCGTATTGAAGAAGAGATTCTCGACCGCGACAACCGTACCCGCCGGGGCGCCAATCGGGCGTTGATGGTCAATTTGGCCCCCGTTTAAGCGCAGGGATATGCCCATGGGATCGTCGCGATGTCGGGTGATGATTGTGGTTTGGCTGACGGCCGCGATGCTGGCGAGAGCCTCGCCGCGAAAGCCCAAGGTTGACAAGTCTTCCAGATCTTCTGTGGCGCGCAACTTGCTGGTGGCGTGTCGCTTGAAAGCCAGCTCAATCTCTAAACCGGGAATGCCCGCGCCATTGTCCGACACGCGGATGAGTTGCCTGCCGCCGGCCATAGACTCCACATGCACGGAAGAGGCGCCGGCGTCGATCGCGTTTTCGATCAACTCCTTAACCGCGGAGGCGGGACGTTCGACGGCTTCGCCAGCAGCGATTCGCGCCACGACCTCTTCTGGCAAGACAATTATCGCCATTGGTGTTTGATGTTTCTCAGCATGGGCATATCCAGTCGAGTATAGCAGAAAATTAAGGCACTGATTCGCACTGGCTTGGTCGGACCAGGGCAATCGCTTGAAACTGCAAAATCCGCGCGTTGCTCAGAAGATTTTAACCACTGAAGACACCGAGATGTTTATTTACCACAAAGGCACGAAGCGCACGAAGATTTTTTTGCCACAGAGGCGCAGAGGCACAGAGAGATTTTAACCACCGAGGGTCGCGCAGGTCGCGTAGACACTGACCGCGAGCACAGATGACGTAGAGGCATGTATCGGGCGACTCAGCGAGTCGCCCCTACCAACGTCGTTCGTGTTTTGGGTTAAGGATATCATGTCGAAGACTGGCTAAACGTCTTTCAACCGAAATGGATATACTAGCATTGGCCAGAGCAATCGCATCAAAACCAATAGTTGTCGAATACAACATAAATCTGGAAAGTGTAGGGGCGTCTCGTGAGACGCCCTTGTAAAATGACCTCCTATTTGCGGGCGTTTCAACGAAACGCCCCTACATTGCCTCCCTTTTTGCAGATAAGTGATTAAATATCGGTGCTC
>DAOULD010000152.1:0-2783 GCA_034420635.1 Anaerolineae bacterium
TCATTTCGTTCCGGCGTATTCATCTGCAAATAGCGGATACGGATGTTCTTGCCGTCGATCAGGACGTCGATGGTATCGCCGTCGACGACGCGGGTGACTTGGCCGATTTCGCCCTCTATGGGCGCGACAGGCGCTGTCGTATCGTCAGTGGATAGCTGCGCGATAGCCGTGCCGACCTGCACCGCAACTGAAGTGCTTATTTGCTCTGCCACTTGATCACTGACGCGATCGGCAATATCGTCCGCCATGCGATCGATCGTGGCCTGGCAGGAAGCTAAACAGATTGCGAACACGAGCAGAAGAGAATGAATATTGATCATTACAGTTTCATGTCCACATAGTGTCGTAGTGAAATATATTTATAACACACGTCTTTTTGTATGTCCGCAGGCAAAGATTAACGGGGTGCATTTCAGAGTATTGGCGCATCAAGTTTGCAGTTGTTTTCGGGCGACCTGATAGGTCGCGTAGGGCGCGTAGACACAGCCCACCGACACTGACCGCCGGTCGCCCCTACATTGTCTCCTTTATTTTGGGATAAGCGCGACGCAAGGGCAACTCTTCATTCGCATGCAATTTATGTCATTCTGCCAAAATATTGAAATGCACCCAGATTAACGCAGCTGTCTTGGTCTCCTATGACCTGTTATAATCCTTCCATTCTTGGTGATCCGCTGGCGCAAGGAGCGATGCTGTGAAAAACCGCGGCAGAAAATTTCTTTCCTTTTATCGACCTTATCTCGGCTTGCTCGCCATTGATTTGTTTTGCGCTTTTGTGGTATCGGTCATCACGCTGGTCCTGCCGCTCTGCGTGCGCTTCATCACTGGCACGCTCTTGCCGGGCGGCTCTCCCCAGCCATTGGCGGACCTGGCCATCATGGGCGGGATCATGTTGGCGCTGGTGGCGGTCTATGCCTTGTGCAATTTGTTTATCGATTATCAGGGACATATGATGGGCGCCATGATGGAAAGCGATATGCGCCGCGAGTTGTTCGCGCATTATCAGAAGCTGTCATTCAGCTTCTACGACGAAGAACAGACCGGGCAGCTCATGTCGCGCATCACCAGCGACTTGTTCGCGCTATCCGAACTCTTCCATCATGGACCGGAAGATATTTTCATTGGCATCTTGAAGTTCGGCGGCGCTTTTCTCATCACCATGAGCATCAATCCACAACTGAGCTTGATCATCTTCCTGTTCCTGCCGCTGATGCTGATTTTCGCCTTTTACCTCAACCGCAAGATGCACGCGGCCCTGCTGCGCAGCAAACAGCGCATCGCCGAGGTCAACGCCCAGGTTGAGGATAGCCTGGCGGGCATCCGCGTCGTGCAGTCCTTCGCCAATGAAGACCGCGAACAAGCCAAATTCGACGGAGCAAACGCGCGCTTTGTAGAGAGCCGCCGCCTGGAATACAAGAGCGAAGCCATCTTCTACGGCGGGATGAGCGCCTTCACGCAACTGATGACGGTGGTTGTGGTGGTCGTGGGCGCGGTCGGCATCTTGGGAGCGTCCCTTGACCTATCCGACTTGATCACCTTCCTGCTCTATGTCGGCATTTTGATCGAGCCGATCCAGCGGCTGACCAATTTCGCCCGCTGGTATCAAGAAGGCAGCACCGGATTCCGCCGTTTCATGGACTTGTTGGAATTGCAGCCGGCCATCGTTGACGCCGACGATGCGCTGGAACTGGGGCAAATCTCGGGCGCGCTGGAACTACAGGACGTCAGCTTCCGCTATCAGTCCGATATAGGCTACGTTCTGAAGAATCTGTCGTTGCGTATCGGGGTTGGCGAGTATTTGGCGCTGGTGGGCGTCTCCGGCGTTGGCAAGACGACGCTCAGCGCGCTCATCCCACGCTTTTACGATGTGGATCTCGGGCGCATCCGCCTGGATGGGGTCGACATCCGCAAGATCAGCTTATCTTGCCTGCGCCGGAATATCGGCGTGGTGCAGCAAGACGTCTATCTCTTTGCCGCCAGCGTCGCCGAAAACATCTGCTATGGCAGTGGCGCGGCCTCTCAACGCGAGATCGAGTCCGCAGCCAAAAAAGCCAACGCGCACGATTTCATCATGGCATTGCCGCAGGGCTACCAAAGTCATATCGGACAGCGCGGCATCAAACTATCGGCCGGGCAGCGGCAGCGCTTGAGCATCGCGCGCGTTTTCCTCAAGGATCCGCCGCTGATTATCCTGGACGAAGCGACCAGCGCGCTCGACAACGAGAGCGAACGGGCTATTCGCGAATCGCTCGAACGTCTGATGCATAAGCGAACGACGCTCGTTATCGCCCATCGTCTGTCGACGATTCGCAATGCCGACCGCATCGTTGTCTTGAAAGACGGTTGCATCAGCGAAGAGGGAAGTCATGAGGAATTGATCGCCAGGCGCGGCCAATACGCCAGGCTGTATCAGTTGCAATTGGAGCATTAAGGGGAGTAGCGGGAGAGGGGCTCGAACCCTCACGCCCATACGGGCAGGTGCTTTTAAGGCACCCGTGTCTGCCATTCCACCATCCCGCCGGCTTGCGACAAGTATAGCGAGAGCCGAGACCTTGTCAATGTTGGCGAGGCAGCCGCAGGCGCTAGACGCGGTGGACCTCGTCGTCGTTCTTGCGCTTGCCCTTGCTGACACATGGGCGGTACTTGCCGCCAAAGATCATGAACAAGCCCATGCCGACCATGATAAACGGGAAGACCTTCCAAAAGGAGCTAGCGATATCGCCGATCAAGCCCGGCACGCCGAAAATGATCCCGATGCCGATCAGCCACCAGGCGCCCGACGC
>DAOULD010000153.1:0-3303 GCA_034420635.1 Anaerolineae bacterium
CCCGTATCGGTGCGGGATACAGGACATTTGCGTCGAGCAAAGCGGAATACTGACTAATGCTTGTCATATCCCATACCTAATTCCTGTGCCTCCGCAACCAATTCATCCAGAACAGCTTCTCGACGTAGGTCGATGGCTTCTTTGTAATTCATTACGTCTTCCATCCGAACACGACGATGACGGCCTACAGTACGATACTCGATTTCTCCAGATTCGAGCAATTTGATAAGATATGGGCGGGATACGTTGAGGACATCCGCGGCCTGCATAGTTGTCAGCTCTGCATGACGTGGGATCAATGTGATTCCATGCCCCTCAGCGACGGTCTGAAGCAGATCTTTGAGAATTGAAGCGACACCAACGGGAAGCTCGATTTGTTCAGTGCCATCGGCGCTGATTAGGTGCAAAGAAATTGGTGCATTCTCTGCAGGAAACTTCAGAAGCTTTGTACTTGCTGCCTTGGCAACCTCAGTCTCATCGTCCGAAGGTGGCTGATAATTGTAAGCGAACATGATAGTCTCCTAGCTAGTTACAACTACAATCTACCACACAAACGCAATAAACGCAATAAGTGAAATATTCGCAACAGCGAATCGTCGGGCAACCCTTCAATGCGATAGCCGCGATGAGCAGAAACCTTCCCCTGATGTACAATGACACTGGTAATCATCGCCGCCCTAACGCGGCTGGTTCAGCCAGGAAAGCAGATCGAAACCTAGAGGCGAGCCTATGATGCGAAAACGCCGCAGCCAGCGTGAAGTATCGTCCAAGAGTCCAGGTCGCTTAGGACGATCGCGCGCTCATTTTCTCGTGATCGCGGCTTGCCTCTGCTTCATGTACGTGACCGGCATTGCCAACCTCAAGTCCGCCCCTATCACCCACTACGGCGAGTGGAATTCTCTGCGGGAAGTCGGCTGGAGGCCCAACGAACCGCTCAATTCATTCCCGGAAATTATCGCCCACATCAAAAAACATAGCAGCGATCATGGGCCGCTGCATTTCTTCTTGATGCGCATCTGGGGCGAATTCGTCGGCGCCGATCTGCTGACATATCGCCTGCTGTCTGTGTATTTCGGATTGTTTGCGCTCGTTTTCGCTTATCGCCTCGCGCTGTTCACCGGCGACCACGATGCCGCGCTAGACGCGGCGGTCATCACCGCCCTTCTCGCCTTCCTCATGTTTTTCACCTATGAAGCGCGGATGTATTCGCAGCTTGCGTTTTTCACGGCTTTCGTCGTCTGGATGTATTGGCGCGTGCTTTCTCAGGCGGGCACGGCGCGCTGGTGGCAATGGCTGGCGCTAACGTTGGGTTCGGCCGCGCTTATTTCCACACATTACTTCGGTATCATGCCGCTGGCGGGCTTAGGTCTATACCACCTTTTTGTGGCGCCCAAGAATAGGCGCTGGCTTGGCGTCTGCGCCGCGATGATCGCCGCCGGCATCCTTTTTTTGCCCTGGACGCCGATCGTCCAGCACGCGCTAAGCATACGAGACCAGTACGTGCCAACCAGCGACCGGCTATCGCTAATCGGTTCGGCGCTGGCATTAACCGGGATCTACACCAACGGCCTTTTTCCCATCGTGGTTGCTGTGGCGGCGGGCGTCATTCTCAAATTCAAGCAGCTTGATCGTTCACGCAAATACATCCTGTTTCTCGCCGCTGCTGTCTGCCTGCTAATGCTTCTGGCAAACGAGATTCTCCCGCTGATTATCGCCCGCCGAATCCGATATACGATTGTGCTGGCGATTCCGTGGGCTTGCGCCGCTGCTGTTGGGCTGAACCTCTTGCCCAGATGGCGGCTGCTGCGCTTTCCGTTTACGCTAGTTTGGCTGGCGTCATTTTTCATCTATAGCGCTTCTGATGACTACTCGCTCTATATCAACGAGCTTACCAACAATAACCAGGACGTGGCACATTACCAAGACTTTGTTTATCAAACGGACATGGCGCCCCGCCCCGACGAGCCGATCCTGAGCTTTCACCCGACCGAGTCGCTCAACTGGAGGAACCGCGCCTTTTACGGCGGAATTTTATATCGGTGGCGGGATCTCATGCATTTGTCCTATGATGACGCGGGCGAACTGCGGATTCAGCGAGACATTCATGAAGGGTTGACGCCGACTGAGTTGGCAGACGAGATTGACGCGTTCTGGGTGATCCATAACCCGCAGCGGGTTGACTTGCATGCCATGGAAATCTACACCGACTGGTTCTTGCGGCATTATCAACGTTGCAAGCGCTACCTGGATGCTGATGACAGCGTCATTGAATATTTCGTCTCAAAAAGGATTAATTGCGAGCAACGCGTCGACATCCCTCCGCTCGCGATAAACTATGACAATGGCATGAAATTGGGCGATGTCGTCCAGGAAATTGAGGCGGACAAGATCAAGATTGGCATCTGGCTGCTTCAGGTACAAAACGACAATTATGCATTGTCGCTGCAGATCTTCGCCCAGGACGGAACAAAAGCGGAACCCCAACTCGACGCTGTTATTACCTCGCGCGGATTGCAAACATTCACCCTGGATATATCGTCTCTGCCAGCGGGCGATTATAGCGTGCGCCTCATCGTCTATGATCGCAAGACGGGCAAAAGCCAGCCGGGCAGTTTTCTCTACGGGGACGAGCGATTCGAGCGGTCGGTCGAAGTCGCTCGTTTCTCGGCCGGTGAGTGATGAAGGGCTGTAATATTCATCCAGCCACAGCCGTGTTAAATCGCTGATTTTCAGCGTCGATAGAACCAATCGGGCATCGTAGACGGAACTAGATCCCCCAGCCCCTCGGCCATCATGCTGACCGATCCACAGGCGCCCGCCGGAGGCAGAGCGGCAGTTTGCGCCTAAGCGCGTTGTTGTGCATTCCTCGACGCTGGCATAGAGCCCGGCAATTTGTGTGGCATGACAGCAATGCCTTGACAATCTAGCACATATGTTCTATTCTTTCCGTATACGCTATGGACAGGTCGAAAAGGGGAAGATTCGATGTCCCTTGAATTGCTCGTTGCCGATATGCAGCAGCGCTTTGGTTATCAGGCTTTTTGCCGCGCCGCCGAGTTGGCGCCAGCCCGCGACACCCTGCCGAGCGGCTGATCCGCACCATTAAGGAGGAGGAAGTGTACTTGAGCGACTACAAAAACATCGCAGAAGCTCGCCAGCAAATCGGACACTTCATTGATATGGACTATCAGTACAACCGCATTCACAGTGGCCTTAACTACCAGACGCCAGCGGAAGTCGAGGAAGGGTGGCAGCGTAACCCTCCCTCAGCATCCTGATTTTCGTGTCCAATATATTAGGACC
>DAOULD010000154.1:0-21576 GCA_034420635.1 Anaerolineae bacterium
CCTATTTGCGGGCGTTTCAACGAAACGCCCCTACATTGCCTCCCTTTTTGCAGATAAGTGATTAAATATCGGTGCTCTCGGTGGTTAAGAAAAGTCTGGTGCGATTGCTCTGTTGCCGCAGGGTTTCAACATTCTGTCATCGGTCTTATACTGAGATCATGGACGCCAACCTGCAATTTATCCCCATCATGATCGTGGGTTTCGCCGCTGCCTTGTGCTTGACGCCTCTGACAAGACAAATCGCCATGCGCCTGGGGGTAACCGCGGCCCCCAGCCGGCGCAATATCCATGTACGACACATGCCGCTGATGGGCGGGGCGGCGATCTATGTCGCCTTCGTACTATCCGTCCTCTTGTTCAGTCCGCCGACGCATTTGATAGAACTGGGCGCGATCGTCGCCGGCGCCACCTTGCTGGCTTGGATCGGCTACCTGGACGACCGTAAACACCTTAGCCCGCGTCTGCGCCTGCTGGTGATGGCGGCGGCGGCTTTGGTGGTCACGCTGGTCGGCGTGCAAATTCGTCTTTTTGGGCTGCAGTGGATCGATATCCCGCTCACCTTGTTCTGGATCGTCGCGCTGATCAACGCCCTAAACTGGATCGACAATATGGACGGCTTGGCCGCCGGCACAGCTGCAATCGCTTCGGGATTCTTTCTGTTCATGGCGGTGACGCAAGGCCAGATCCTGGTCAGCATGCTGGCGGCCGCGATCTTCGGCAGCGCCATCGGTTTCCTGACCTATAACTTCAATCCCTCGAGCACATTCATGGGCGATATGGGCGCCTACACGCTGGGATTCGTCTTGGCGATTCTGGCCATCAAGCTGAAATTCGCGGAGCAATCGCTCAATGTGACCTGGATGGTGCCGGTGCTCGTGCTGGCATTGCCTATCGTCGATATCAACCTGGCGATATTCACCCGCCTGATAGAAAGGCGACCCCTGATGCTGGGGGGCACGGATCATGTCTCGCACCGGCTGCTGCGAATGGGTTTTTCGCAACGACAGGCTCTGCTCTTGCTTTATGTCTTTTCCCTGATCTTTGGCGGCATCGCCCTGGCCGTCAGTCGCATCCCGGAGCGACAAGCTTTGCAGGTCGGGACGCTGGCGCTGGCGCTGCTGGCGTTGATCTTCGTCGCGCTGGTGATACTGCGCAGGCGCTATCAGCCCCTGGAGAAGAATAGCGCTTAGTTCTTTTCGCCCTGAAAAAGCAAGTCTCTCGTTCCGGGCGCCTGGGATAAATCCCGTCTGCATTTTTCATTGAAATCTGCGATAATGCGCCTCAAGCTCAACTGCGCTTTCTCGAAATAAGTGTGCGGCCCATGACGCGAATTGCAGTCTCGGATAACATGCTCGTCGACTATAGCGAAGATCGCTGGCGCCTGATCCAACTCGACGCCGCCGCTGTGCCGACCTTGCTGGTCGAGGTCAAGGCGGGCAGGGGCTTCCGCTACCAAGATGATTTTGGCAACCGACGCGCCTTGCCGCCGCTGGGCGAAGTCGCCCCGCGAGACATCGGCGAGGTGGTCTTGGGCTGGTCGGAAGAAGAGGCCGCCTGGCAATTGGGAATGACGCTTGCCCCCGACTTGTCATTCTCGCGCAGTAGCCGCTGGTTCGAAGTGCTGCGCATCGACGACCCCGATCAATCGCGCAGCCAGCGGACCGTTCAGCAGATCGGTCTGGCTTTGGCTGATGTCCTGGGTAAACCCCTTGTGTCTTCTGCGCCGGGGGATGCCATTGAAGAGCCCGAGCCGATTCCCTTGATTGATCTTCCGCTTGATTTGGGCGACTGGATCTTAAAAGCGCGAACAAAGGCGGGTGAAGGCGAGTTGCAGTTTGCGCGCGACCGCCGTTGGACCCGCGCCAGGTACCGTCAAATCGCCTGGTACGGTCTCTTGGCGGCATTTTATGCCTGGGTCTCAATTGCATCATTAAGTCATGAACTGGCATTGCCCAATGCCGGGACGCTGATTCCCGATCCCAGCCTCTTGCCCTACTTGGGACTTGGCGTGTCCCTGTTGCTGCTTTTGATGATCGGGCTGCAAGTCAAGCAGATCATGCAAGAACCGGATACCTTGCTGATCAGCGCCGACAAACAAAGCGCCAGCGCCCTTCGTGGCGAGGGCTTGCGTTGGCAGGTTGACGCGAGCGCCATTCAATCGGTATACGCCAGTGAATTGGTCAAGAAACGCGGCCGCCAGCCAGTTGTCTTTCATGGCGAGATAAATTTGCAAATGATCGATGGCAGTTTTCGACGATTGCTGGTCGAGGACGACAAACGCGCGGATGCGCTGCTGCCCGGTTGCGACGCCCTGGTTGAGAAGAACCGCCCTTCAGGCGTCAGCGTTTTGGAACCTGAGGCTGTCGCGACGGCGCTGCAAGCCGCCGCCGTGCATGTTGCCGTCTGCCTTGGCGACTTGCCCGTCTGGTACGACCGCCGCTTCAAATAGCGCCGTCGATGGCGACAAGCGCGAAGTATTTTTGCCACAAAGACACGAAGTGTTTGTCATAACGCTGACTCCACAGATCTGAGTAGATTGACCACAAAGAGGCGCGTAAATCCTAATACCAATCAAGCCTTGTAGAGGCGGCCTATCAGGTCGCCCGAAAATCACTTCTGTGGTTTAATCTATTGTTCATTTGCGTTCTATGTGTCTTTGTGGTGATATCGACTTTTCGGGGAGGCAAGCTATGAAAAGCAAAGTCATCGTGGATCCCAGTTTCCGCCGCATGGACGAGATATTCTCTCCAGAAGATCGACAACGGCTTTATGACCTTGTCGATGTGGTCTGGGGGCGCGACGAGCCGATGCCGATGCAGGACTTTCTCGCGGCATTGCCCGCGGCTGATTTTGTGATTTGCGCCGATTGGCGCTACGGCGAAGTGCTGGATCAAGCGCGGCAACTCAAGGCGATCATCACTGTTTCCGGCGCCTTTCCGCTGCGCTTGGACTACGAGTTTTGCTATCGAAATCGTATACGGGTACTCAGCGCAGCGCCGGCTTTTGCGCGGCAGGTGGCGGAGTTTGCGCTGGGGATGGCGATTGCCTCGGCGCGCGATATTGCGATTGGCGACCGCGCGATGCGGGCTGGAAGGGAGAAGTATTTACACAAAGGCAACGTCGGTACCTTTCTGCTGTACGACAAGCCGGTGGGCATGATTGGCTATGGCAGCCTGGCGCGGGAATTGCACAAACTGTTGGAGCCCTTTAACGCGAAGATCGCCGCTTACGATCCCTGGCTCAGCGACGGCTATCTGCGGCGTCAGGGCGTGGAGCCGCTGGCGCTGGAAGAATTGATGGCGCGTTCGCGACTGATCTTTGTGCTGGCGTCGCCAACAGCCGAAAACCAAGCCATGATCACGCGCGAGCTTTTGGAATTGCTTCAGCCGGATGCCGTATTCGCTTTGATAAGCCGCGCCCATGTCGTCGATTTCGCGGCTTTGACGGAACTGGTTCTGGCCGGGCGCTTCAAGCTGGCGACGGATGTATTCCCCACGGAACCCCTGGAACGCGATCATCCCATTCGCTCCGCCGAGGGCGCTTTGCTTTCCGCGCATCGCGCCGGCTCGGTGGGGGAAGCCATGTACGAATTGGGGCAAATGGCGCTTGACGACCTGGAGGCTCTGGTCAAGGGGCTGCCGCCGCGACGCCTGCAAGCTGCCGAGCCCGAACTCAGCGGGCGTTATGCCAGCAACCGCGCCAAGCGGGGGAAGTAAATCCAGGCATGTTCGTGGAGCTTGCGCGGCAGCCAGATCTTGAGAAATGGTAATAGGCTGTAACTGCGCTCTTTTTGCGGCTGATGCGGCAACCAGGCGCGCTCAAATCACCCCGCGCATCGTCTCCTCGCGCAGGTGCGCCACCACGGCTCGCAGCGCCTCGTCCTCATCGGCGCCATCGGCTTTGCATTGGTAGTAGACCGCCAGTTGCCGGTCGGAGCTGGTGCCTTTATCCAGAATGGTCTTGATGAAGTCGATATCCCGGCGCGAGCCAAGCTCGTCAACGACATCGTCGATCAGGCCCAGCAACTCGTGCGTCAGGAAACGCATGGGAACCGCTTCGCGCTTGCCATAGTCGACCAGTTGACCGTCGAGCCCCCAACGCACAGCGCGCCATTTGTTCTCGGCGATCAGTTCGTTGGGATAGATGCGCCAACTGAGGTTTTGATTGCGCAGTTGGATCAGCTTGGCGCAAAGCGCCTGGATCAGGGCGGCGATGGCGACGGCTTCGTCAACCGTGGTACAGATGTCACAGACGCGGACTTCCAAAGTGCCGAACTGTTCTTGCGGACGCGCGTCCCACCAGATCTTGGTGTAATCGGCTTTGCCATCGGCGCGTTCTTTGCCCAGCGCGCCAACGCGACCGAAGGTCTCGATCATCGTGTTGAAGTCGGTGAAGGAGGAGAAAGTCGGCGGAATGCCCGTGCGCGGCAGATTCTCAAAAATGATGCTGCGGTAGCTCTTCAGCCCGGTCGGATGGCCATGCCAGAACGGTGAACTGGTCGAGAGCGTTAGAATATGCGGCAGGAAGTAGCGCAGTTGATTCTGAATATCAATCAACAGATCGAGTTGTTCGGGTTCGGTGCCAAAACCGATATGCACGTGCATGCCGAATATCAGCATCTGGCGCGCAACTTCTTGCATGTAGTTCTGGAGGTCTTCGTAACGCTCGCCCGGATTGGCTTCCTGTTCTTCCCAACGCGCGAAGGGATGCGTGCTGGCTGCGATGATGGCATAGCCGTGACGCTGCGCCACCGTGTCCACCTCGCGCCGCAGCCGCAGCAATTCCATACGAGCTTCGTCCACATTACGACAGATGGCGCTGCCCACTTCGATTTGCGATTGCAGAAACTCCGGCTTTACCTGATCGCCGATCTGCATGATGCGGTCATCGTGCAAGAGTTCTTGGACGACCGCCGCCAATTCGCCGGTGGCCGGGTCGATCAATTGATATTCTTCTTCAATGCCGATGGTCAGTGGTGCGGAATGCATCTCATCACCCCCTTATGGCATACCTGCGATTCTAAAGAATGGTAACATAATCCCTGCGCTTGGCAAAAGATCAATGCCCCAAATTCCTTTGAGTTTCGGTGGCGATTATTAACAGGAAGGGGCGGCCACCGGCTGACCCCTACATGGTTCATGGTAAAAACCGTAGGGGCGACCTATCAGGTCGCCCGAAAATGCTTCGAGAAGGGGAGCGCAAATAGAGAAGCCTATGTCAATAACATGGCTCGACGAAGCTGCAAACAACACTATTTGAATGACTCCACCAATGCCGGGCAAAGTCCCTCTCCCTTTATGGGAGAGGGATTTAGGGTGAGGGCGCAATGATGAAAACTCAAATTGCCTACCCTAATCCAGCGGCCAGTCCCGCACTTCGCAGCGCTGCGCCCAGACATCGTACAGCGCGCTCATATTCCGGACGCGCTCGGCGTCGCCGGCGGCGAGATCATTCAATTCGGTGCGATCCTCGATCATATTGTAAAGTTCCCAGGGACCTGGGTGCTTGCTGACCAGCTTCCAGTCGCCGATGCGCAGGGCGCGGTTGCCCTCATGCTCCCAGTAGAGCGGGTTCTCGCGCTGCCAGCCGCCCTGCTGAAGCGCCGGCAGGAAGCTTTCGCCTTCGACGGGCTGTATCGCCTGCCCGCCATACTCGGTCGGATATTCCGCCCCGGCCAGTTCGGCGCAGGTCGGCAGCACATCAATGAACTGGACCGGGCTGTGGACAAGCGTCCCGGCGTCGACCTGATCCGGATAGTGCATGATGCAAGGCGAGGAGATGCCGCCTTCGTGTACCCAATGCTTGTAGAGGCGGAAGGGCGAATTGGAGGCGTTGGCCCAGGGCAGGTCGTAGCTCATATAGGTATCGGCGGGTCCTGGCAGCAGATCGCGCCGATTGCCGATCTGCACCGGGCGTCCATCGGGCAACTCCGGCACATAAGAATTGATCCAGCCATCCTCCGCCAGATACTCCGCGCAGCCGCCATTGTCCGACAGGAATATGATCAGGGTATTGTCGGTTATGTCCCGCTCATCCAGCTTGGCGAGGATACGGCCGATGCCCTGATCCATGCGATCGATCATGGCGGCGTAGGTGGCCATGCGCAAGTCTTCCCAGTCGCTATGCCTTTCGTCGATCCAGGGATGTGAATCCGCATCTCGCGGGGAAATCCGCCAGATTGGATCCAGGATGCCCAGGCTGTTGAGTTCTTCGTGGCGCTGTTGGCGCAGCCTGTCCCAGCCGGCGCGGTATTTGCCCTCATATTTGGCGATGTCCTCCGGCAGGGCATGCAGGGGCCAGTGAGGCGCGGTATAAGCGACATGCAGGAAAAACGGCATATTATCCCGGCACGCGCCATCGATCATCGCTATTGCCTGGTCCGTGATATCGTCCGTGTAGTAGAAACCGTCGCGATGTTCGTCGACCAGCTCGCCGTCCTCCATCAGGGCATGGGGATGGAAGAAACTGCCGGCTCCAGCCAGCGTGCCAAAGAATTGATCGAAGCCGCGATCCAGCGGGGTGGGGTAGCCGGGCGCGCCAGGGCGCCAATCGTCTCGATGACGCGCTACATATTCGCCGCCGGTATGCCATTTGCCGGACATCAGCGTACGATAGCCGACGCCCTTCAGCACTTCGGCAATCGTCACCGCGTCATCGCGCAGATAACCTTGATAAGCGCGCGTGCCTCGGTTCGACATCATGTGCCCGACCCCGGCTTGATGCGGGTGCAAGCCGGTCAGCAGCGCCGCGCGCGAGGGACAGCAGCGGGCGAAGCTGTACATCTGCGAGAAGCGCGCCCCATTTGCCGCCAGGCGATCGAGGTTGGGCGTGGCGATCTCCGAGCCGAAACAGCCGATGTCGGAGAAACCCATATCGTCTGCCAGTATCAAGATGATGTTTGCTTGGGACATGGGACCTCGTTTCGTTTATTAGCCACAAAGCTATCCTGGACACAGAAAATTATAACGCGCTCGGAGGAATAGCGTATGTTCTGGAGACTTGCCGCGCAAAGCTACTGCATTCGAGCCTCGAAAAAGAAATATTTATGTTTTGGATTGCATATTACATGGCTATTATGTTAGGATTTCCTGTGGCAGACGATTGGTTGGCTGCCGGTCTGCCACAGGAAATGTATAACAGTGAAAACCTGTCAGGTTTTCGCTATCAGTATACCTTATCCAATAGCGCCTTGAAACGCTCGGGGCTTTCCTCTGACGGGCGCGCTTGTGTACCGAGCGCGCTATCGCCGAGTTCCGATCCATGGCGCCCCTGTTTAACTGAATGATGTGGCAATCCAATCGCCGGGCAGCGGCCGCTTACGCTTCCATTGAGGGAGAAAATGATGGCTGTCAGGCGAATAATTGTTGCAGCGGCAGCCGCATTTACGGTGGCGCTGTCAGTATCCGCGCAAATCACGATTGCGCCAGAAAACCGATGTTCACCGTATAACCGCAACGATTACTCTTATCCGCAAAGTATCGAGTTGCGCATCATTGCGGAGAACCTGGATGGCGAGATTATCAGTCCTTACACCGGGGAAGTTTTCGCCAGTAGATCGGAAACAGACATCGAGCATATCGTCGCTACTTCCGAAGCGCACGATAGCGGCTTGTGCGCGGCGACTGTTTCGACAAGACGGCGATTCGCGCAGGACTTGGATAATCTCACGCTTGCCAGCCCCAGCCTCAACCGCCACCAGAAAAGCGGCAAAGACTTGGCGGAATGGGCCCCAGCCGAAAACGTATGCTGGTTCGCGCAGACCGTTGTGAGCGTGAAAGCGAAATACAAGCTGTCGATGGATAGCCGGGAAGCAGAGGTCGCAATACGTATACTGCACGATTGCTTGTCTCGCGCGGAATACCAGTTGTCCAGCCAGCCCGTTCCACAATCCGATCCTCGATCCAATCCTCAAGCCGCCGCGCGACAGACGTTGGGGCAATCGACGCAAGAGCGGCAACAGCAACCAGCGCAGCCCGCTCAACAAGCGCCCGCCGCGCAATCGGCGCTGGCGCTATACGATGACAATGGCAACGGCAGGATTACTTGCGCAGAGGCGCGTAAACACGGTATCGCGCCGGTAAGACGCGGCCATCCCGCCTACCAATACATGAATGACGGCGATAACGATGGCACTGTCTGCGAGTAAAGCCGCGCTTGATTAACCCTTGCGCCGGGCAAGGAAAGCCCGCGCCTCGGCCATGCTCGGCAGCGACGGAATCGCGCCTTCTTTCAGGCAGGTCAGCGCGCCAACGGCGTTGGCGAAATCGAGAATCTCGGGCAGGCGCGCGGCGTAGTCGTCGCGATGCTCGAGGATGCCGATCAACATGGCCGCCACAAAAGCGTCGCCGGCGCCGGTGGTATCGCGGGCGCTCACCGAATAGCCATCGTGTTTGATCGTCCCGCCATCGCGCAGGTGGACAAGGGCGCCGCCGGGTCCGCAGGTGACGCAGATCAGTTCCATGCGCTCGCGCCATAAGGGCGCGACATCATCGCCGCCGGTCAGGAATTCCAGTTCCTCGTCGCTGATTTTGAGCAGATTGGCGTAGTCCAGTCCGGAGATCATGCCGGCTTTGGCCGCTTCCGCGCTCTCCCACAAGGGCAGGCGCAGGTTGGGATCGTAGGAGACGAACTTGCCCCCCGCGACAGCATGTTCAAGCGCCATCAACAGGGCGGATTTCGCCGGTTCGTGAATCAGGGTGATGCTGCCGTAATGAAAAACGTCGCCCGCGTCGATGACAGATGTTTTGACATCTTCCGGCCGCATCAGCATGTCTGCGGAAGGATGGCGATAGAACATGAAGCTGCGGTCGCCATCGGCAGTGTTGGAGACAAAAGCCAGGGCGGTGCGCGCCTCTTCCGAGAAGGTCAAACCCTCGATATTAACGTCTTCGGCGGCGAGCACGCCCGCGAGATGCCTGCCAAAGGGATCATCGCCGACCTGTCCCATGAATGCGCTTTTATAGCCCAGGCGGGCGACGGCGGCGGCGACGTTGGCTGGCGCCCCGCCCGGCGCTTTGATGAAACCGGAGGCGTCGCCGACGGTGACGCCCATTTCCAGCGCGACGAAGTCGATCAGCAGTTCACCGAATGATAAGACGGACATGGGTCCTTCCTCGTCCTGCGCCGCTGGTTTTGGAATAGAGGGCGACTCAACGAGCCGCTTGGTCGCGCTCGATGAATTCGTTGATGAAGCCGCCGCTATCGCTGGCGACCAATGCGCCGGTCACGATATTGAGTTCCAGTTTGCCCATTAACTGGATCAATTGACTGATCTGCTGGCGCATGATCAGCATCATATCGTCCCAATCGACATCTTCCGGCAGGCTGTGTTGGCGCAGGTCGCGCATGCTGTCGAGGTAATCCATGGCGGGATCAATATCGTCGAAGATCAATTGTCCGGGCAGGTCGTGCCGGACGACCGCGTAAAAATGCCGCGCCAGGATGCGGGTGCCGTTTTCCAGCGCGAAAGAATCGCTGGGAAGGGTGGGCGGGTGCACATGGGCGCCGTTGGCGCTGAGCAAGACGATAGCGCGGCGAAACAGCACTTGCAGTTCGGGCAGATTATGGATGCTGTTGGTGGTGGCCAGCATTTTTCCGCCCGGCTTCAAAACGCGCTTGATCTCGTCCAATCCGCGATCGATGTTGTCCAGATGATAGAGCACATGGTTAGCCATCACCACGTCAAAGCTGTCATCGGCATAGGGCAGTCGCAGCGCATCGCCCAAAGCGAGCCGGTCGCTTTCGGCGGGATGATGGCGCAGCATGAAGGGAGACAAATCCAGAGCGAAGTATGTGATCTCAGGGGCTCGGTCGATCAACTGGGCGTAATGATTGCCCCGGCCGCAACCGATATCGAGCACCATGTCATCGGTCTGCCAAGCCAGGGTATCCAGGGTCCAGTTCACGAAATCGCATTTTGGGACGGCGTATTTGGCGTGCGTTTCGTCTTCTATGCGCAGATATACATCCGTCTCGTAATAGCGACGGATGCCTTCCGCTTGAGCCGATCCAGACATGGTCAATCCAAAAGGGCGTCTGACCCATTGACTTGCGCTGACTTTACTATACTACCGAAAAAGCGCGACGCAAACAGTTTCATCCCGGCGGACGGGGCAATCGCTTCAAACTGATGGCGACTGGCATGATGCAAAATTGGACTGATTATTAACCACCGAGGGGCGCGTAGACACAGCCCGTCGACACCGAGAACACCGAGAAAACCCCCTTTTCTCGAAAGCAAGGACTAAATTCTTTTTCTGAACGAGATTCCATGACAGAAAAAGGGGCTGTTTCTTTGATTTTTCGTAGCAGTTTCGTCTGGTTACGAACTTTAACTCTGTGTCCTCGGCGCCTCTGTGGTGAAAAATAATTTTGAAGCGATTGCTCTGTTTCATCCCAGCTAGCCGGCGGTCTCGCCCCAGGATTCCCAATAGGTCAATTCGCTGGCTGGGACGCGGTCGGCTTTCTTGAAAGTTTCGCCGGTGAAATAGGCCACCGGCAGCAAGGCGGCGGTGGTGATGCCATCGGGAATGCCCAGGATATCGTTGCACTCTTTCTCGTAGCTGAGGTGCAGGGTGGTCCAGGCCGCGCCGATGCCGCGCGCTCGCAAAGCCAGCATCAGCGACCAGGCCGCGGGTATGATCGAACCGTACAAGCCGGCGTTGGCGGCCGGGCTGGCGTCGCCGGCTCGGCCCTCGACGCAGGGGAAGATCATCATCGGGACCTCGCCCATGTGGTCGGCCAGGTAGCGCGCCGAAGAGATCACTCGTTTCATCTGCGCCGACGGCTCTTCGCCGGGCGCCGAGCGCGCCGCTACGCCGGCGTAGCTGTACCAGGAGTCCTTGTAATACTGGCCGATTTTGGCTTTCTTGTCGGCATCGCTGAGGACCAGCCACTTCCAGCCCTGGCGGTTGCTGCCGGTGGGCGCTTGCAGGGCGATCTCGATGCAGCGCATGACGACGTTGCGATCGACGGGACGCGTCAAATCGAGGCGCTTTCGCACGCTGCGCGTGGTTTCCAGAATGTAGTCGACAGAATTCAAATCGAAATTCATCATGTGTTCCTTTCCAGGTGCAAACTCAGTCCGCTAGGATCCATCTGATTGAAATTGTTCTTTCAGCCAGAGGGTAATCAAGCCGCTCAGGCTGTCGTAATCCGAATCGAAGAGCCGCGTGCCGTGCGCGCGTCCAGTGTACATGCGCGCGGTAACGGCGCCTTGTGCCTTGAGAAACATCTGCCGTATGGCTGTCGCGCTGCTCTGGTCTCGCCCCGCGGCGACCAGCAGGGCGGCGCGATCCGCCAAGCCATCGACCAGCGCGGCTTCGGGTTTGACGCCGCGGTAATCCAGACCCGGCGACAGGGCAATCGCGCCGGCGCAGACCGCGCTGTCGGCGCAACTGATGATGGCGACATTGGCGCCGATGCTGGCGCCCATGATGGCCAAGCCAGCCTCGTTGAGCTGCCCGCCTGCATCCAACCAGGCGATCCAGTCGGCCACATCGGCGATGGCGGCCTCCCAATCGCGGGCGCCGCCCGATTCGCCGTGCCCGCGCATATCGACATTGAGGATGGCGTAGCCGGCGTCATGCAGGTCGGGGATGATGGGCGCGTAAGCGGCGCGCTGGCTGTTGAGCATGTGCAGGGCGATGATGACCGGCGCGCCCGTCGTTTCGGCGGACGCGGCGTAGAAGTCGGCGACGAGGGCGATGTCGTCCGGCGCGTTGCGGGTGATGGTTTCGTGGTCGGGCAGGTCTTGGGCGACGACGACGCTGGAAATGACAAATGCTGCGATCATCACAAGTATTCGCATATGCTATTCCCCCAAGCGCAACCTGAACTTGCTCCCTTGCGCACTGATCGGATACCACCGAAGATCATTTCTTCTCCCCCTTCTTCCCGCCGCGCCCCAGCAGAAAGAGCAGGAACAGCGCGACAAGCCCGATAATCGCCAGCTTGTCATAGGGCGAAAGCTCGGGCGGCGGCGGCGTCTTGGAGACGATGCGGATCATATGCGGCATATCCTTGTCGCTGTGCCGATAGATCACGCGCTGTTCCTCCGCCAGCACTTCGTACTCCCCGTCGCTGACCTCGACGCGGTAGCCGTCGGGATACTGCGAGTTGGGGGCGTAGATTTCGGTCGGCTCGGTCAGGCGGCTGTCGCCCCGAAAGCTGAACGTGAACAAGCCGCGCGCCGCATCAAAGCGCATGTTGAGCGGCTCTCCCGCGACTTTCCTAGCGTAGGGGCGCACGACAGCGGACAAAGCTCTGCCTCCGGAATCGATATCGGATGGATCGTCCTGCTGGTCAAGGCTGAAAATGGACAGGTCCTCGCCATTCCAGTTGTCGCCGTGTTCGTTGCTGTTGTCGGGACTGTAATTCCACTGCGTGTAATTCATCATGTGCGCGTCCAGCGCTCCCAGTTGATATTCCAGGGCGCAGGCTTGCTCGCTGAAATCGCCCGTCTCATAAGCGCTGGCTCCGTTGAGATCGAAGGGGATGCCAAACTCGCCCATGACGACGGGCACATCGCCCATGCAGAGATCGGCATACTCCCGAAAGCGACCGATCTGCCGCCGCATGTAGGCTTTGATGTTGTCGCTCCCGATCACGGGACGCATCTTGAAGGGGTTGATATTCACCTGAGGATGGAAGCGCTTGGTGAATAGCGTGGCGCCATCGTAAAAATGGGGCGCGTAGACCATGTTGCCGGGTGACTCGTAAATTGGCGGCGGCGCCAGCGGCTCGGATTCGATGAAGATGAGGGCATCGGGCATGACCTCGTGGATGGCGGCGGCGAAGCGCTCGGTGAAGGGTTTGAGAAAATCCTGGGCGAAATCGGCGCGGGCGAAGTGACCGGGCCGCAGCATGCGCGGCAGCCCGTCCTTGTCCAGATCCCAGATGCCAACTTCGCGCCAGATGTCCTCGCAGTCGTCTTTCCAGGCGCGCATGCCGCGCGGATTGATCGTGGCTTTTTTGGCATTGCCGGGCAGTTGATCGATCAGCGGCTGGCCAAAGTCCAGGCACTCTTGTTCGAATCCGTTGGCCAGGAAGATGGCTTCGGCCGGCGATGGCGTGATTTCCAGCTTGACCAGCAGGTGATCGGTGGCGCGCAGGTCCTTGACGCCGATCAGCCCGGCGCTCGGTTCGTTCATGCTGCCGAAGCCGACGACATTGGGCATGCCCGCGATGCGCTTCGCCAGCTGTTGAAAAGCCCTGATGTAATGACCTTGCAGGAAGTCTTGCAGCGTTTCGCCCTCACATTTGCGCCCCGGCGCGAAGCAATTGCCGCCGAAGAACAGGGTGAACATGGTCTGCGGCGCGAAGCGATTGTAATTGCTGGCCCACATCAATTGCGGGAAGCGATCCAGGCGCTGCTGATGCAGCAGGGCGGCGCCGGTGACCTCGAAGTTGTCGATCTCCAGCCCGACGACGTCAAAGGTCCAGGCCGGCGCGCCGTCGCCGCCGCTGAAGCGGCTCCAGACATCTTGATGCGGGTCGATGAAGAGGTTGATGTCGTGTCCCTGCGCCTTTTCGATCAGGGCTTCGATATAGTCGAGAAAGGCTTCGTCATAGCAGCCGGGCGCCTCGTGCTCCAGCGCTTCCCAGGTCACCACCAGCCGCAGGAAGTCCAGCCCCCAGTGCTTGAGCCGCAGGAAGTGCTCATCGGCTTCTTCCAGCGGGCAGGGGCGTCCCACGAAGGAGACATGGCGGCGCTCGTCCAGGCTCTCCGGCAGGTGGGTATAACCCAGCGGCTGTGCCGGGACCTTGCTGCCGCCGCTCAGGTTGACGCCGCGCAGGATGCGCGTGCGTCCCGTTTCGTCCTTGAACCAGCGGCCTTCGGCTGTGATGGGCATGGGTGATCCTTGTTTGGCGGGTCAATGCGGGAGATTATAGCAGAAGTAAATGCAAGTAAGTAAAACAAATTAACCACAGAGGCGCAGGGATTCACCACAGAGGCACAGAGAGCGCAGAGTATATTTTGGGCGACCTGATAGGTCGCCCCTACGGGTTTCGGCATCAACGGGCGACATGGTATGACGCAATCTAAGGGCGGGCAATCTGCCCGCCCGAAATAATCCCTCTGTGCCCTCCGTGCCTCTGTGGTGAAAAAAACTTGCCAACCCCATCCGCCCTTACACCGCGGGCCAGGGACGATTCGGTCCCGGACCGGGCCGCGGAAAAAGCCCCAGCTCGGCCAGCCGCTCGACCCGCCACTGCAACATGCGCATCTCCGCGCGCGACAGCAGAGCCGCCATAGCCCGCGTATAGGCGTCGCCGGCATCGCCCAGCCGCCCGCAGAGCAGGCGCAAGTCAGCCATAATATCGGGCGGGATGGGCATGCCGGAGTAATCCCAGATCACCGTGCGCAGCTTCTCGCTGGCGTTGAAGGTCAAGCCGTGGTCGATGCCCCAGAGGCGCTCGTCGTCATCAAGCAAGCAGTGGCCGCCCTTGCGGTCGGCGTTGTTGATGATGGCGTCGAAGATGGCCATGCGCTCCAGTTGCCGCGTGAAGCGATCGCGGTCGAAGGTGAAATAATGCTCTTCGGGATTGTGGTCGATGAAGAGCTGCACCGAGCCGATGCCGCGCGTGCCATCGCGCAGGAAGGTCGGCGGCACCAAGCCCCATCCCAGCGCCTTTGACGTCAAGTAGGCGGCGGTTTCGCGGTTGCAGAGCGTGCCGTCGGGGAAGTCCCAGAGCGGACGTTCGCCCATGCGCGGTTTGTAAATCGCCATCAGGCGCAAGCCGTCGAGTTCGATGTTGACCAGGAAGGTGTAGTTGGATCCCCAGCGCATCAAGCCGACTTCATCGTCCATGGCGCCCTTTTCCATGACTTGCAGCGCTTCGTCAAAGGCGACGCGCGCCGGTTCATCGAGAGCGCGGGCAGTGTGCACGTGGGTGACTTTCATCTTGTTTTTTTCACCACAAAGACACGAAGGACACAGAGAATACGTTTTTTACCGGGCAAAGCTCCTCAAAATCTGCATACAAAAGGGTGATAGTGACTTGCCACTGAAGCCCACTTGCAGCAGCAAGTACACAATTATCATTTTTGAAAGGATTTTCTCTGTGTTCTCTGCGCCTCTGTGGTTATATTTTGGTTTGTATTTATGAACTATTGATGGACTATGATTTTGAAGCGATTGCCCCGGCATGGGGGGCTAATCCGCAAAAACGATGCCGCGATAGACCCGCGCCAGCGGGAGGCTGCAAGCCAGCGGCTCGAGCGGAATCACGTCATCCAGGCTGTCATACTGCCGCAAGCGCCAACCATCTTCCGTCCGCGTATAGCACTCGGCGAAGACGCGTTCCTGGTCCAGGATGAGATAGCATTGAATGCTGGGCACAGCGCCGTAATAGGTTACTTTATCAACGTGATCGCGCGCTAGGGAAGAGGGCGATGTCACTTCTACGACGATAGTTGGATTGAGCAGATTAGTCTTGTTTTCGCCCTGATAAATTGATTCGCCGCAAACGACGCTGGCATCGGGATAGACGTACTTTGTCTCATCGATACGGACGCGCACGGTACCTGCGCGCACGGCACAGCCGGTTTCCTCTAACTGAAAGTATAATATAGCTATGATAGACGCGATAAGCTCGCCGTGATTGCCTGTACCACCTGTCATTGGGATGATCGCTCCGTCGATGTATTCGTTTCTGATTTCGCTTGCTTCGTCGAATGCCAGGTATTCTTCAACTGTCATTTGGTGAATGTCAGTAACCATGGTCCGTCCTCACTAGTCCGATTACTCTCAGATTGTAACAGACTTGATTTACGGCTTGTCTTTCTCATTCCAGGGAGAAAATGAACGGCTTGCGGAGTCTAATCCTCAAAGACCATGCCGCGATAGACCCGCGCCAGCGGGAGGCTGCACGCCAGCGGCTCGAGCGGAATCACATCATCCAAACTGGAATACTGCCGCAAGCGCCAGCCATCTTCCGCGCGACTGTAGCACTCGGCGAAGACGCGCTCCTGGTCCAGGATGAGATAGCATTGAATGCTGGGCACAGCGCCGTAGTAAGTTACTTTATCAACGTGATCGCGCGCCAGGGAAGAGGGCGATGTCACTTCCACCACCACTGTCGGATTACGCAAAGTAACTTCGCTCTCGTGTTCAAATTCAGGGTCGCCGCAGACCACGCTGGCGTCAGGATAGACATACTTCGTGTCATCAATCCTGACGCGCATGGTATTCGCGAGCAACGTACAATCGCTATCGCCTAGCGTGTTACCGAGCGTCCCGATTACGCTGGCTACAAGCGCCGCGTGATCGCCTGTTACACCTGTCATTGGGATGACCGTCCCGTCGATGTATTCGTTGGTGATTTCGCTGGCTTCATCGAATGCCAGGTATTCTTCAACTGTCATGTGGCGGATGTCAGTAACCATGTTCCGTCCTTGCTGCTTTGCTCAGGCTGCGACTGAATCTCTATCGTCTTGTCCGCTTCGCTCAGGTCCAGTAAAAGATGATGCGCCCGTTCTGCTTGGCGTCAGGGCGGCCCGATTTCACCGTGTCCATGGCGTGCAGGCTGAGCGCGCGCATTTGCTCGCGGCTGCACCACATGCGCACCACTTGCGGGTCGCCGGGTCCCCCTTCAAATATGCTGAAATCGACCTCCTCTTCGTCATCGTCGTCGAGACTCTCGTCAAACTCTTCTTCGCTTTGCGGCACATATTCCTGCGCGATCAAGATGATCTTGTTATTGTGCGCCTCGTATGCCAGCCCCATCTGCGCGATGCGGAACAGCGGTTCGATGGGTTCGCGCAAGTCCATATCCAGTTCGCTGAAATCGGCTTCCGTTTTGGTATTCTCGCGCTCGTCTATATCAGCGAGCAATTCGGCGATGGCTGAAGAAAGCGCCTGCGCCTGTTCCTTTTCGATCGTGAAGGAGACGATGCGGTAGTCTTGCCCGGCTTGCAGATGAAAGGTGCGTTTGCCCTTGGGCCCGATGGTGCCGACGGTCACAAAATCGACCGGGTTGAGTTCAATCACATTTGACATGACAGCTCCCGCAACCTATCTCTGCGACTCTTTGCCGGCGTCTTTCTTCAGTTCCAGGACATGCGCGATATCGTTCATGCCCAAGACAAAGGGACGGCTATGCCCCAGGTGCAAGCTGCTAATGGACGCCGGCGAAATGACGATGCGCTGGAAGACATCGAGGTGCATGCCCAGGTAATGCGCCAGCGCCATCTTGATCAGATCGGCGTGGCATACCAGGGCGATCATTTGCTCCGGATGCTTCGGCGCCAAGGCTTCGATGGCATTGACAATGCGCTCCTGTACGCCGCGCATGGTTTCGCCGTCCGGGAAGCGCGCCCGAGACGGATATTCCTGCACCACGTTCCACATCTTGCGCCGCTGCAATTCGCTGATGGCTTTGCCCTGCCAAGCGCCGTAACGGACCTCGCTGATGCCTTCATGCGCCTCCACCGTCAACTTCGGGTGATGCGCGGCCAGAGCGCAGGCGGTTTCCATGGTGCGCTCCATCGGGCTGGCATAGATATGGTCAAGCGGCGCCGCCGCCAGGCGTCGCCCCAACGCTTGCGCCTGCGCTACCCCCTCTTCGTTGAGGTGAATGCCCGCCATCCTGCCCGCCAGTTTGCCGGTTTTCACATAATCATTGACCGCATGTCGAATCAGAAGGAAGGTCGTCATCAAGTCCCGCCCAGAGCGCCAATGCACCACTAACATCATAACATAATCGCGCGCGCATCGGCTAGCCAGGCGGCGCAGGACAATCGTTTCAAATTGTCTTTTCACCACAGAGGCACAGAGGGCACAGAGAGGGCGACCCATTGGGTCGCCTGCTTTCCGGCTAGGAACAGTTGGATAACCCCATTGAAAAGCACAATAGGAACGCTTCTTCACCAGTAGCGGACAAGCCTTACAAGGCTTGTGTGTATGTTGTGTTTTGCGCCGTCAAATGCTGTTATTTTCTTGCTGTGGGACGGGTATTTACGTCTATTTTCTTCACCATAAATTGAGTAGCGGACAAGCCTTACAAAATCGTTTTATTCTTGGAATCTTTTCTCTGTGCTCTCTGTGCCTCTGTGGTGAATCCCTGTACCTCTGTGGTGATTTTTCAGTTTGAAGCGATTGCCCTGCAAGCTGCGGAATCGCGAGGCTCAGCGTGTATGATTCGCAGTCGAATGATCACCCAGGAGCAAAGCATGAAATTCGCCGTCAACTATTCGCCGGAAGCCCTGCAACTATGGCAAGACAATCGCATTCAGGTCGATCTCTTCAAGTTCCCGCCCTGGGAAGAACTGCGGTCCCAAATGGAGTTGGGACCCGCCGCCTATGTCCATTTCGATAATATCGCCGGCGGACCTTACGCCAAAGAACTGGATCCAGCCGTCCTGCGGGACTGGCTGGATAGCACAGATACCCTCGTCGTCAACACGCATCTCGCCATCTCCGCCAGCGATTTTGCCGACGGCGCGCCCGTGACGCCGGAAGCCGTGGTCGAGAAAGCGATCGCGTGGGTCGATAGGCTGGGGCGGCGCTTCGGCAACGACGCCGTGGTCGTCGAAAACCCGCCGTATCCGGTGGCGAAGTGGGACGCCGGTCTGCTGGCGGAGGTGGTTGATCCGGCGGTGGTCAGCGAAATAGTCCGCCGCAGCGGCTGTGGCTTGCTGCTGGATGTCGCCCACGCGGTCCGCGCCTGCGAGGGCACGGGACGGGCGGATGTGCCTGCCTATCTGAATGCCATGCCCGTCGCCGTCTTGCGCGAATTGCACGTGGTCGGCATCTTGCCACAGAAGAACGAGTTCGGCCTGCGCGAAGATCACTTCGCCATGACCGACGACGATTGGTCCACGGCTGAATGGGTCGTGGGGCAGATTCGCGACGGTCATTGGCGCGAACCGGAGACCATGGCTTTCGAATACGGCGGGGTCGGCGAGCTCTTCGCCTGGCGCAGCGAGGCCGATGTCATCGCCGCGCAAGTCCCGCGACTGTATGCCCTGGCGCGTTCGGTCTAGGGCGGGCGACATGGTACGAAGAACAGGGATTCACCACAGAGGCGCAGAGGGGTGAATCCCCCTGTGGTGAATCCCCCGGCAGGCTTGCGGCGATTTCCTCTTTACGCTAGGCTGAAAACGCGAATGCCCGGCGACGTGACTGCCAGATGACCACAAACGACGATTCAACCACTCGCAAAGCCTTGAACCGCCGCCACCTGCGGCTGCTCTTGCTGGCGACCGTCGTGATTCAAGCTGTCATGTTCCTTAGTTATCCGCTGGGCACGGGCAGCAACAATGACAACGAATCGGCGCAGAAGTACCTGATCAGCGAAGTCGCCGGGGGCAATTTCCTGGTGGGCAACCTGCGCTACAACACCGGCTATGCCTTTGTCATGGCGCCCTTCAAAACGCTGACGGATCACTTCGGACCCTTGTCGGAGCGCGCCTTGCTGCTCTTGCAAGTCCTGGCCAGCAGCGCCCTGCCTTTCCTGGTTTACGACATCATGCGCCGGCGCTTTGACGGTCGCGCCGCGCTGATTACCGCGACGCTGGTTCTGGTCGATCCCTTCAACTTGCAATGGGCGCATTTTCAATTGCCTGGCTGGCTGCTCGCGCTGGCGACCGTCAGCGCCCTGTGGCTGGCGCAGCTCGCTTGGTCAGCGGCCCCGCGGCGGCGCTTTGGCTTGGTGGCGCTGGCTGCGGTCATGCTGGGCGTCATGAGTTTTACGCGCTTTAACTACGCGCCCTTGATAGCGATTTACGGCTTGAGCTTCTTCATGTGGAGGCATATCCGGCTTCGACAGCGCGTCGCGCTCTTTGGCTTGGTCGGCGCGGTCAGCGGCGGCATTCTGGGCGCCTACATCCTGCTGATTCACATCCCGTCAACCGGCACCAGCACCTTGAGCTGCGCCGCCGGCGCGACCCTGGTGGCCAGCCTGCCGGAGAAGAACTTCGCCATGCGCGCTGCCAACGGACCGCATTCGACCAAATACGCGCAATTGCTGACGCTGCGCCCGGGGCGCAGCGTCGATTTCTTCGGTGATTCTTACCCGCTCTGGCGGTTTCCTGGTCCCTGGGTCAGCGAGGCGGAAGCGGAGGACTTTTTTGCTCAGCCTTACGGCGAAGCGAAAGAGGAAATCGACACCGTCTTCCCGGCGGCGCTCTATTGGCACCTCGGTCCCTGCGCCGCGGATGCCTTGCTCTACGATGTCTACGCCGAAACCGTTTCGGGCGACTTTCTGAAACTGGCAATGGCAAATAAGGACGCGGTCTTCAACATGTTGATCCAGCACCCCGACGCCCCGACTTTTCCGCTGCAATACGTCGACAAGCCCGCGAAGCTGACCTGGCTGGACGAGGGCTGGCTGGGTTTTCAGCGGGCGGAAAGCGCGAGCTACAACGGGCATCGCTTGTGGCGGCCCGGCGTCGAGATCTACAGCGCGCTGTTCCCGGTCCTCAATCTGATCAAGCTCTTGACGCCGCTGGCGCTGGTCGCGGCTTTTTGGCGGCGTGATTGGCTCTTGGTCGCCGCCGGGACCATGCTGTTGACAGGCTTGATATTGATCGCGGTAGCCGCCAGTATCGAGCCGCGCTATTATGCTTCGCTGGCGCCGCTCTTCATGATCTTGATTGGCGCCTTCCTGGCGGATCTGCTCAATCGGCTGCGGCTTTGATCTGCCCCCAGGCAATCGCATCAAACTGAAAATTCACCACAGAGGCGCAGAGGGGGATTCACCACAGAGGCACAGAGAGCACAGAGGGTTTTTTTCGGGCGACATCATAGGGCGCGTAGACATAGCCCTTCGACACTGACCGCCTGCCGCCCCTACAAAAACATTTTTTGAAATCTTTTCTCTGTGCCCTTAGTAAATGCAAGTAAGTCGTGCGAATAATTTGATGAAATATAGAAAACTACAAAATAATCGAATCCCGTAGGGGCGCCCAATCTGGTCGCCCGAAACCGCGCCATCGCATCGACGGGCGACATGATATGTCGCCCCTACACGCGGCTTATTTTTTGCTTTACTTACTTGCATTTACTGAGAGCGCAGAGTCTGCTTCTCACTTTCGGTCAGCGCGTTTTCAAGCACCGATCAATCGTTCTATAAGCGCAATCTGTTGGTTATGAAGATGAAGAATAAGTCCACCCAAAGTGCCGACAATGCTCACAAATAGCGCTAACGCCGCCTTGTAAAGCTGTGCTTTAGTAGCCGCGTGCAACGATCTCTCTTCCAGTACAGCAACCCGTTCAATTGTTGAGGCTGTAGCGCTTGTGGATGTATTTCCTGTTGTTGATCCAGTTTTCGGTGCGGTCGACAAAGGAAGCTCCATATCTTTTAATCGTGATTGGATCAGTGCTCGTAGAATGACGCATTTTAGCGGCTCCGTCAACTTCTAGAGTAGTGTATCCTTTTCGGTTGAAACAAAAACCTTAACCACAGAGACACAGAAGTAAATGCAAGTAAGTCGTGCGAATAATTTGATGAAATATAGAAACTACAAAATAATCGAATCCCGTAGGGGCGACCAACCTGGTCGCCCGAAACCGCGCCATCGCATCGACGGGCGACATAATATGTCGCCCCTACACGCGGCTTATTTCGTTG
>DAOULD010000155.1:0-29851 GCA_034420635.1 Anaerolineae bacterium
TCAAACTCAGAAACCGTTACGACGATCGACAATACCGCTACTTCGCCACCATCAAACTCGAACTCCTCCAGGACATGTGGGAAACCTCCCGCGACATCATGAAGAAAATCAAGAGCGGCGCCCACGACGGCGTTCCCCTCAGCAAACTCGTCTACACCCTCAACACCCTGCTCAATCACGCCAATAAACTGGAGGACAACTTCGAAGATCTGACGCCGGAGGGGCAAAATGAAGCGGAACAACCCAACCGCATCCGATATGTCTACGAAGATGAGGCGGGGGAGGCTCCACCACCCTGGACAGGTGGCGAGCCTCAGAAGTCCGGCCTGCGTCAAAGTGTTGGCGGCGTGCGGGCGGCGCTGGAACGAATGGGAATCGGGGCTAATCAAGATCCTGAAAGCCCCCCGCTTGGCGCGCAAACGCTGCTGCCGGGTCTCCCCCACATACAAAATAGCGAGTCAAAGCCGGCGCAACCTGCCAAGCGCCCCAAAGTGTCTAAGAAACGTCGCCGTCGACCCAAGCGAAGGGCGCGTTAATCTGCCAAACTCGGCATGATCGCCATCCGCGACGCCCTGCTTCGCCAGGGCTTGCTATAGGTCTCAATTCACCGGTCCCTCCCCGGTCCGTTCCTTGCCCCCTGCAACCTTCACTTATGCGAAAACTGTAAGGCTTGTCCGCTACTCTATCTGTGGAACAAAACAGACGCATATACCCGCCCGATAGCAAGAAAATGACGCCATTTTGCGTACCAAACTACAACATAAAGACAAGCTATGTAGGGGCGACCTATCAGGTCGCCCGAAAACACCATCTACAATCACGCCGAAACGTGTACGGGTGAACGACCTGCTGTGTCGGCGGTCAGTGTCTACGCGCCCTACGCGCCCTACGCGCCTTGTGGTGAAAAAAATATCTCGGTGTACTCGGTGGTTAAAATCTCTCTGCGCCCTCTGCGCCTCTGTGGTGAATAAAAAATCTCTCGGGGGGTACCCCCCCACCCATATACATACTGTATCTATACTGTTACCAAAAAAGGGGGCAAAATGAGGGCATCTTCCCAGCATTTGAGGACAACTTGCGCTTCACTTTGCGCTCGCGCATTGCATTCAACCGCCTGTCGAAAACTGTCCGCTCCTCAGCCGAAGCATCAGGGAGGATGAGCGCATTCGGCGGGACTAGGATCAAATCCAAAACTTTCGCTACATGAGGTTGTTTCGCACTATTTTATTGCTGCTACTGAGAAAATAGAGGGCGGTAATGGCATTCGGAATACGGTATAGTTTGCAAGTTGATTCGAGCCTGGAGATTATGACCTGACAAGGAGTTGAGATGTACAAGACCTTGAGTCCCGGCGCCATCGGCATTCGCGGACAGTCCTTAAAAGAGAACCTGAGTTTAGCGAAACAGACCGGTTTCGAGGGTCTGGACTTCAGCATTCAGGAAGCGGCGCAAATAGCGGAGGCAAATGATGTCGGCGCCGTCAGGGCGCTATTTGAGGACGCGGACGTCAAATACGGCGCTTGGGGCGCGCCGGTGAACTGGCAAGGGGAGGGCTGGCGCGATGACGTCGCGGCTTTGCCCAAGTTTGCTGAGTTGGCCGCGGAACTGGGCGCGGATCGCTGCTCGACCTGGTGCCCGCCGTCATCAACCGAACGCGCATTTGACGAGAATTTCGCCTGGCACGTTGAGCGATTTAGCGCGATCGCCGAGGTCTTGAAAACTTTTGGCATCCGTTTTGGCATCGAATTCATTGGTCCGCAGAGTTTGCGCCCGGCCGATCAGCACGACTTCATCCACAACATGGAAGGCATGCTGGAGCTGGCTTCGGCAATCGGCACGGGCAACGTGGGCTTGCTGCTGGATGCCTGGCATCTCTACACCTCGGGCGGCGCGGTTGCCGACCTGGACAAGATCAGCAATGCGGACATCGTCAACGTGCATGTCAACGACGCGCCTGAGGGTTTGACTATGGCGACCTATAACGATCACGACCGGCGTTTGCCGACCGAGACCGGCGTGCTGCCGCTTGAAGCCTTCATGAAGAAACTCATCGAACTGGGTTATGACGGACCGGTGACGCCAGAGCCATTCAGCAAGCGCCTGAACGCCATGGACGATCCGCTGGAAGCGGCGCGGGAGACGGCAGCGCATATGACGCGCTTGTGGCAGGTGGCAGGTTTGACTTAGGCGAGCAAATAGCCGCGCCGGCAGTTTGCGTGAATGCCGCGCCGTTTAGCGTTGGCTCCCGCAAGATTGACGTACGACCAGCGAAACCGGTGTGGTGATTTTGAGGAAGAGTTCCTCAGGTTCTTCAATGCGCTTGGCGATGCGCTCGGCAGCGATTTCTCCCATCCGCACTTTGTGGACGTGGACGGTGGTCAACGGCGGATAGGTGAAGTCGGAATCGGGTATATTGTCGAAGCCGGTGACGGCGATGTCGTGCGGGACCTGATAGCCGCTGCTCTGCAACCAGCGCATGGCGCCGATGGCCAGACGATCGGAAGCGCAGACGATCGCATCCGGTTTGCGATCCAAAGCCATCAGGTTCTTGGCGCCGCGCTCGCCTAGATCGGGTGTCCAGCCGGAGGGTCCCGGTTGCAGAATCTGGTGCAGCGCCGGCGCCGAATCCAGTCCGCAGGCTCCCAGACCCCCCAGAAAACCGTCATATCGTATGTCGTCGTAGCCTGCGATGAAGCCGAGGCGCCGATGTCCCAGATCCGCCAGGTGCTTGACCATCAAGCGCATGCCGCGCCCTCCATCGAACAGAACCAGGTCATCTTCAATATCGTCTTTGTCGGTCATGGTCACGATCGGCGAAAAATGCCGCCTCAGATAGCGAATGCTGTCCGAGCCGGCCGTGCCCAGCAGGATCAAGCCATTGAAGGCGTATGCATCGAGCAGTTGACTGGCTTGGGCTGTGGTATCAATCTCGTGCAGGGTTTTGACAAAGGCGATCTGATAGCCGAGCCGTTCCAAAGCGCGGTCGACGCCTTCCAAGACCATGTTGTAAAAGGGGTCGCGGTACTTGTCGATGCGAGAAACCAGCAAGACGCCGACATGTCCCCGGTTGGTCGCTTGCGGCGTCTTGCTCTGGTAGGCGCCGCCATACTGCCGCTGGATCAAGCCGGCTTCCGCCATTTCTTGAAAGTCGCGCCGGATAGTCGTTTCGGAGACGGCGAATTGTTGGGCGAGATCGCGCGTGGACAGAAGTTCCTGGGGAGCGGTATCTTGCGCGCGCTCTAAAATCAGTGACTGTCTTTCAAATTTTTTCATTTCTTGTTCAGGACAATAGCAGCCATTGAAAATGCCTTGTTTCAGGAACAAGTATAACAGATTATGCGCGTTTTATGCATGTTATTGTATGCTTATGCTTGACAAAAGCGCATTGTGTCTGCTTAAATATGCAATGCATAGTAAGTAAATATTCATTCGATTAGACGGAACTGTATCTTCATATGCCTGTTTACGCGGCGCGCCCCTCGAAATCTCACTACGCTTGCAAGTTCCAAAAGATGACCTATCCTTTAGCGGAAGCCTTCTCGTCAATGGGATGCGGGAGATGATATGTCTTTGAAGATTGCCATGATCGGCGCGGGTTCGGTCGGCTTCACACGGCGGTTGATGATGGACTTGTTGACCGTGCCGGAATTCGCCGATACGCATTTTGCGCTGATGGACATTTCGCAGCGCAACCTGGGCATGGTTGCGCAATTATGCGAGCGGGACATCCGCGCCAACGCTTTGCCGGCGACGATCAGTTCCACACTGGACCGGCGCGAAGCAATCGCTGATGCCGATTATGTCATTTGCATGATTCGACAGGGCGGCTTGGACGCCTTCGCTTTGGATATCGATATTCCGCTGAAGTACGGTGTTGACCAGTGCGTGGGCGACACGATCTGCGCCGGCGGCATCATGTACGGTCAGCGGACGATCCCGGTCTTGCTGGACATTTGCCAGGACATCCGCGATGTCGCCAAGCCGGGCGTGCTATTCCTCAACTACTCCAATCCCATGGCGATGAATACCTGGGCTTGCAACCAATATGGCGGCGTGCGGACCATTGGCCTCTGTCATGGCATCCAGCACGGCCACGGACAGATCGCCGAGTGCATTGAGCTATGGGCGCGGCGCGAAGGTCTGATCGCTGAAGACGAGCGCGTGACGATGAAGGATGTCGATATCATCTGCGCCGGGATCAATCATCAAACCTGGTACATTCAGGTGCGGTGGCGCGGCATGGATATGACGCCGCGGCTCCTGGCGCTTTTTGAGGCGCATCCGGCCTTCCGCGAAGAAGAAAAAGTGCGAATCGATGTCTTGCGGCGATTCGGCTATTACTCGACTGAATCGAACGGGCACCTCAGCGAATATATGCCCTGGTACCGCAAACGGTCCCATGAGATCCGGGACTGGATTGATCTAAGCCGCTGGATCCATGGCGAAACGGGCGGGTATTTGCGCGTCTGCACCGAGGGGCGCAACTGGTTCGAGACTGATTTCCCCAATTGGCTGGAAGAAGAACCGCCGAAAATCAGCGCGGACAAGCGCAGCCTGGAGCATGGCTCCTACATTATTGAAGGGCTGGAGACGGGCCGCGTCTATCGCGGGCATTTCAACGTGCCGAACCAAGGTTACATCACGAATCTGCCGGATGGCTGCGTGGTCGAGATCCCGGGATACGTGGACAAGAACGGTATCAATATGCCGGTGGTGGGCGATTTGCCCCTGGCGCCCGCCGCGACTTGCTCGGCGAGCGTGCGGGTGCAGGAGATGGCCATGGAAGCGGCTGTGCATGGCGATGTAACCCTGCTCAAGCAAGCGATGCTGCACGATCCGCTGGTGGGCGCGGTTTGCAATCCCGAAGAAGTCTGGCAGATGACGGACGAGTTGCTGGTCGCGCAAGCCGAATGGCTGCCGAATTACGCCACTGCGGAGATTGAAGCGGCGCGGCAACGCCTGGCTGACCATGAGGCGCGAGGAACCCGCGTGAAACTGGTGGATACCAAGGGCGCCGCTCGCCTGCATACGCGCAGCGTGGAGGAGTTGGCGAAGGACAAGGCGGCGCAAGAGACAGCGAGAACATCAGATAAAGGTTGAGACGCCTGGTAATGGGGGAGCGCGTTAGGGGCTAGTGGGGAAAGCATTAAGCGCAAAAGGGGCTTAGAGGTCGCCCCGTGCGTAGCGATCAAATAAGGCTTGTTTGAGCATTAGAGAGAACAAGGATGAGCGGGAGCAACGGCGCGGAGCCGATCCTGGAAGTCCGCAACTTGAAGACGCATTTCTTCACCGACAAAGGCGTGGTGAAGGCGGTTAAGGGCGTGAACTTCAGCCTGGCGAACGGGCAGACGCTCGGCATCGTCGGGGAAAGCGGCTGTGGCAAGAGCGTCACGGCGCATTCGATCATGCAATTGATCAAGTCCCCGCCAGGCGAGATCGTCGAAGGCGAGATCGTCTTCCGCCGGCAAAAGCGCCGCGCCGAAACGATTGATATCGTTCAGCTCGACCCCAAGGGCGTGGAGATGCGCAGCATCCGCGGCGGCGAGATCTCGATGATCTTTCAAGAGCCGATGACCTCGTTGAATCCCCTGCATACGGTGGGCCGGCAGATCTCTGAAGTCGTGGAATTGCATCAGGATCTAAGCAAAAAAGAGGCGCTGAAGGTGGCGATTGATATGCTCGACCGCGTGCGCATCGCTGATCCACAGGAACGGGTCAAACAGTATCCGCATCAGTTGAGCGGCGGCATGCGTCAGCGCGTGATGATTGCGCTGGCGCTATCTTGCAATCCCTCGATCTTGATCGCGGACGAGCCGACTACTGCGCTGGATGTCACGATTCAAGCGCAGATTATCGACCTGATGGAGCAACTGCAAGAGGACTTCGGTTCGTCGATCATCATCATCACGCATAATCTGGGCGTGGTATCGCAAATGGCGGATTTCGTGGCGGTGATGTATTTCGGGCGCGTGGTCGAATATGGCACGGCGATCGATATTTTCCGCAATCCGCAGCATCCCTACACGGTGGGCTTATTGCAGTCGATACCGGTTTTAGGTCGGCGGAAGGATGTCTTGGTGCCGATCGAGGGGATCGTGCCCAATGCCATCGCCGATATCCCGGGTTGCGCTTTTGCCGACCGCTGCCCGCATGTGATGGAGAAATGTCGTCAGCATCTGCCGCCGACCACGACCGTCGATGGCCAGCATGAGGTGGCTTGCTGGCTTCATGAGCCACTGGGCGCGTAACCGGCGAAATGGATGTTGCGGCTGGCGCAGCGCGATGAGATTGGCGCAAGGCGCGCAATCTCCGCTTAACAAGCCTGAGTGAATTAACCTGCTGGCGGAAGCGCTGGCGGGATAGTTCTTTAACGAACAATTATGGAGGAAGACCGATGAAGTTACCTACACTTATTCGTCTGTTGCTGGTTTCAGCCCTGGCGCTGACAGCAGTGGGAGTCGGCTTCGCGCAGATGGGCGAAGTCGCGGACCCGGTACCGTATCCCGAGGGCGTGCAGATCGGCGAAAACCCGATCGTCACCTTCTCTCTGGACGAGATGCTCGTTTACAAGGCGCTGGATTCTTACAGCGAGCCGGCTTGGGTGACGGCGCTGGTCGAAGCCGGCGAGTTGCCGCCGGTTGAAGAACGTCTGCCCGAGAATCCTCAGGTTATCCTGGAATCGGGCATGTCGACGGGTCCGGGCGTTTATGGCGGCGTCTGGCGCGATTTCTCGGCAGTACCGACTGCCGGCTGGAATCTCTGCGCGCGCCAAACGCAGGGTTGGTTCGGCATCAACTACATCTACGGCGAATCGCTGGTCAAATCCGGTCCCATGTTCCTGCGCCATGACAACCTGGAGCCGCTGCCGAACCTGGCCACGGACTGGGAATGGAGCGAGGACGGCACCCAGTTGACCATGAACATCATTCGCGGCGCCAAGTGGTCGGACGGACATCCCTTCGGCGTTCATGACATCATGTTCACCTGGGAACACATCATCCTGGACGAGAACGTCAACTCCTGGACGAACCGTTCCACCTGGCAGATTAACGACGAAGACATCGCCCTCGAGCAGACTGGCGATGACCAGATCACCTGGACCTTCCCGGAAGCCTATCCTGTTCAGTTGCTCTTCAAGATGGACTTCCTGGACTTCAACATTTGCGCCGAGCATGCCTACGCGCCCATGCACCCAGCCCTCAACGAGGAGTCGGACTATGACACCTTCGAGACCTTCCAGGTGCAGGATGATTTGCCCGTGCCTACCATGGGTCCCTGGGTCGCTGTCGATTACCAGATTGACGAGTTCATGGTTCACCGCCGGAACCCGTATTACTGGAAGGTCGACGAGCAGGGCCACCAACTGCCCTACATTGAAGAAGTAACCTTCGAAAAAGGACCAAGCGGCATCGGCCGTACACTGGGTACGCTGGCGGGTTCGATCGATCACACCAACCTTGAGAATCCCAGCACCTATGTAGAAGCGATCACCCGTTCGCAAGAGGATGACGCGCACTTCTATATCGAGTGGGGTCCCGAGACCCTGGCATTCGATATTGAGTTCAATCTGTCGTCGTCGCTTGGCGTCCAGGATGAGCGCGATCAGGCGCTGCGCGATCTCTTCCGCGATCAGCGTTTCCGCCGCGCCGTACAACACGCGGTTGATGGCGACGGCGTTGGACAAGCGGTCATTCGCGGTCCCTTCATGCGCGCTTTCGCCAGCGGCCTCACGCCCGGCTCGCCCTACTACGATGTCGGCAGTGTGGTTTATTATCCGCATTCGCCGGATTCCGCCAGAGCGCTCTTGGCCGAGATCGGTTTTGAAGACAGCGATGGCGACGGCATCCTCAACTGGACCGACGGTCCGCTGGCAGGGGACAATCTGGTCGTGGTTCTGGATACCAGCGTGGCTGCCGAAGCGACCGGCCAGATCGGCGACGCCTTTGTGCTGCTGATGCAAGATGTTGGCGTACAGGTCAATTTGCGTCCGCTGCAGGGTCCTGCGTCCAACGACGCGATCACCACTGGCACCTGGGAAATGCGCGTTGACCGTATCGGTCAGGAGTACACGACTTCCTTCACGCGCTGCCAGGACCTGGGACCAGTCACCGATATCACGCCCGATTTCCACCGCGCCGATGGCGGCAGCCGCGACTTGCTGGACTTCGAGGTAGAGCTCGTTGAGATCGTCAACGCCTTCTGCCTGGAGCCGGATTTTGACGCGCGCAAAGAGCTGATGTTCCGTTACAACCAACTCTTCACCGAGAATGTCTACAAAGTCGGTGGCGTTGTAGGGCGTTACGGCTTGGCTTTGGCGAAGCGCTTCAACAACATTCCGGTTGGCGCGCCGCCCTTCTTCTATCAGTGGACTTGGGGAAATGTGATTCCGGAAGCGGTTTGGGTCAATCCCGATGAGCAGATCGCTGAGATCTTCCCGGGTACGCTGCCGGATTACGGCATGGATGACATGTAATTTGTCAATTAGGGGATGAGCTTCGGCTCATCCCCGGTCGAGCAATCAACTCAATTTGGCGGTTGGCAGAGCAGTTGCGCAAGTCACCTGTCAACCCCGCCCCCAGCCCCCTCCCGTCGTAATACGGAGGAGTTGCTACGTACTGAATTGTCATGCCACCCCTACGGGGTTCGACATAAATGGCGTATGTAGGGACGACCAATCTGGTCGCCCGCCGATGATGGGCATAGTATGACGGTCGACATGTTTTTAACGACTAATTTGGAACTACTGAGCAACAATATTGTAGGATTATTCTCGGTGCTCTCGGTGTCCTCGGTGGTTAAAATTTTCTGTTTCAACCGAAAAGGATACACTACCGGGAAGTCACGTCAGTTGCCGCCCGTCTATTACTTGATATACTTAGAATGTCTCGCCGCCGATTGAAGGTGACACGAAAGCCAGCCGTTTATGCTTCGATTCGTTGTACAGCGCCTTTTGTCTTCCATTCTCATTTTGATCGTCATCACAATAGTGGCATTCACTATTATTCAGATTCCCCCGGGCGACTTTGCCGATGTTTACAAGCAAGAATTGATTGCGCTGGGTGGGGCATCGGAGGAAGAGGCGGAAGAAGCGGCTAACAAACTGCGGGACAAATATGGCTTGCTTGATCCGCTCCCAATTCAGTATCTCAAATGGTTGAGCGCGATTGTCTTGCACGGCGATTTTGGCTGGTCGTTTTCGCAGCGGGTTGATGTCAGCCAGTTGCTGGCGCAGCGCCTGCCGCGCACGATTGGCATCGCGATGGCGGCGCACGCCATTTCTTCTTTGGTTGGCATTGCGCTGGGCATTTATGTGGCCAATCGGCAATATAGCATTGCGGACAATACCGCCGCGACCTTCGCCTTCTTCGCGACCTCGATACCGCGTTTCTCGCTGGCTTTGATCGTAGTGTATTTTTTGGCCTTCGGTTTGGGTTGGGAGCACGTCTCCTCGCTGCAATCGCCTGAATATCGCTACGCGCCCTGGTCGATCGAAAAGGCGATTGATTTGCTCAAGCACGTTGGTCCGGTGATATTGATCGCGGGCTTGGGCGGGGTGGCGCGGAATATGCGCGTGATGCGCGGCAACTTGCTGGATGTGCTGAATCAGCAATATGTGACGACGGCGCGCTCGAAGGGGTTGCAGGAAAGCCGCGTGATCAACAGGCACGCGGTGCCCAACGCCTTGCATCCGATTATCGCTTATCAGGGTACGGTGCTGCCATATATGTTTCAGGGCGAGTTGGAAGCGGCGATCGTCTTCGGCTTGCCGACGATTGCGCCGATGTTCGCCGAGGCGCTGCTGAAACAGGATGTGTATTTGTCGGGCAGTGTGATGCTTTTATATGGCATTTTGTTGATCGCGGGCAACTTCATCGCCGATATGGCGCTGGGAATCCTGGATCCGCGAATCTCTTATAGCTAGGTCCGTAGGGTTAGCAAAGTGCAAGAAATCTACCAAGACAGGATAGCGGCGGAAGACGAAGACGCGGAAGAGAGCAGCGACTCGTATTCGGAGTTGGTGTGGCAGCGCTTCAGCCGCAGCAAGGCGGCCATTGTCGGCGGGCTGATGGTCGTCATGCTGCTGGTGCTGGCGGTCTTCCCCGAGTTTTTCGCGCCTTACGATCTCTACCAGACGGCATTGGGCGATTCATATACCCCGCCGACGCAAATTCGCTTCTTCGATGTTGATGGCAACTTCAAGTTCCGGCCCTTTGTCTACAAACAAGAGCTTGAAATAGACCCGGTAACTTATCAGGCGAGACCAAAAATCGACACGGAAAGCCCGTTTCAGGTGCGATTCTTCGTGCGCAGTTGGGAGTACAAGCTCTTCGGCTTGATCGAGACAGATCTCCATCTTTTCGGTCTGGATACCGACGAAGTGCGTTTGCATCTTTTGGGCACGGACCGGTTTGGACGAGACCTTTGGGGGCGGATCTGCCTGGCTGGGCGGGTTTCATTGTCGCTGAGCATATTGGCGGCGCTGATCGCAATCGTAGTTGGCTCGTCGCTGGGCGTCATCTCCGGGTACTATGGCGGCGGCATCGACAACGTGATTCAGCGTTTCGTTGAAGTGGTGATGTCCTTCCCGGAACTGCCGCTGTGGATGGCGCTGGCGGCGGTGATACCCACGACCTGGTCCGGCGAACAAAAGTTTTTGGTGATGGCATTCATATTCCCCTTCCTGCGCTGGGCTGTTTTGGCGCGCGAGGTGCGGGGCAAGGTGCTGTCCTTGCGCGAAACGGACTTCATCCTGGCGGCAAAGGAGCAGGGCGCGGGCGACTTTCGCATCATCTTCAAACATCTATATCCCAATGTCCTCAGCCACGTGATCGTGATTCTGACGCTGATGATCCCCGATATTATCCTGGCGGAAGCCTTCCTAAGCTTCCTGGGCATCGGCATCAACGAGCCGCTGACAAGTTGGGGCTTCTTGATGAAAAGCGCGCAGAGCCTGGAGACGCTGGGGCAAAATACCTGGATATTGACGCCGGTGATCTTCATTGTCGTGGCGGTGCTGGGTTTGAACTTCCTGGGCGACGGTTTGCGCGACGCCGCCGATCCCTACTCGAATCTGTGATTGGAGACGGATGGATATGGGAAGCCCTCCCCCCCTAAATCCTCCCCAAAGCATTGGGGGAGACATCATTCTCAAAGTCAAAGACCTGAAGATGCACTTCCCGCTCCGGCGGGGCATGTTGCAGCGGCAGGTGGGCACGATCAAAGCCGTAGACGGCGTTTCCTTCGAGCTGCGCGAACAGGAAGTGATGGGGCTGGTTGGCGAAAGCGGCTGCGGCAAGACGACCGTTGGGCGTAGCTTGCTGCGCTTGTATGACCCGACCGATGGCGAGGTGCTATTCCACAAGGGCGACGGCGAATGGGTCGATGTAGCGAAGCTCAACAGCAAAGAGATGAAAGAACTGCGCAAGGAAATGCGCATGATCTTTCAAGACCCGTTCAGCTCCTTGAATCCGCGTTTAACCGTGCGGGATTTGATCGCTGAACCCCTGGTTATCCATGGCGTTGCCTCCGGCGACGAGATCACGGCGCGCGTGGCGGAGCTCATGAACGCGGTGGGCTTGAAGCCGGCTTATATGGGGCGCTACCCGCACGAGTTCTCCGGCGGGCAGCGGCAAAGGATTGGCGTCGCGCGTACGCTGGCTTTGAATCCACGCTTGATCGTGGCCGACGAGCCGGTCTCGGCGCTGGACGTTTCGGTGCAGGCGCAGGTGCTGAACCTGTTGCAGAACCTCAAAGACGATTTCCGCCTGACCTTCATTTTCATCTCGCACGATCTTTCGGTAGTTGAGCATATCTGCGACAGAATCGCGGTGATGTACGTGGGCAATATCGTGGAAATAGCGCCGACGGACGAGTTGCTGCGGGAGCCCAGGCATCCCTACACCGAGGCGCTGGTTTCGGCTGTGCCGCCTGCGGATCCGCTGATTAAAATGGAGCGCGTCATCTTGGAGGGCGATGTGCCCAGCCCGGCCAATCCGCCGTCCGGCTGCGTATTCCATCCGCGCTGCCGCTACGCGCAAGACATCTGCGAGCGGGAGGTCCCGCCGCTGATGGAGATAGCGCCCGGCCACAGCGCGCGCTGCCACTTCGCCGAGGAATTGGAATTGCAAGGAGTCGCAAATGCAACAGAGCCCAGCCCCTAAACCCGAGCCGAAAACTGAAGTCGAAGCCTCCAGGCGAATCTTCGCCGTTCTGGCCTATATTGTTCCCGTCCTTGGCGGCATCATCGGTTTGGCGGTTGACGGGCGCAATCCGCTGACGCGAAATCACGCGCAGCAGAGCATCGCGACTGTTTTGGCTTTGATCATGAGTTTTTTGCTTTGGGCGGTGATCGGTTACCTGATCGGCTTGGTTCCCATCATGGGTCCCATTGTCTCCATATCGCTGTTTTCGCTGGTGGTGGCGATGTTGATCTTTCTGGCGATCAATTGGATTATCAGCCTGCTGCTGGCTTTGCGCGGTCGGGAACGGACGATTCCCTTTGCCAACAAGATTGTCGGTCGCTTGTTCGATAACGGCGGGAAGGCGAAAACCGTCGGCGCAGACGCTTAAAGCGCTATGGCTTCTCCCTCGAGCGTGTTGAACAGAAACCTCAGCCATTGGGCATGGACGATACCGGTCATTTTGATCGTTGCCGGCTTGAGCGTTGGCCAATTCGACAACTACACGCCGAGCCTGGATGAATTCTACTCGATGCACAATGCCGGACTGTTGATCGGCGGTCCCTTTTCACCCATAGAATTCTTTGAAGAATTGCGGCGCTTAGCGCCCGATCACATGCCGGGCTATTATGTCTTATTGAGCGTCTGGGGCAATCTCGTTTCGACTGATATTGTCATTGCTCGCGTCCCGGGCATATTAGCGGGACTACTGTCGCTTACTATAACATACCGCCTGGCGCGGGACATCATTGCGCCGGGAGCCGGTCTTGTCGCGCTTATCGTCGTCGCTGGCAACACGCATTACAACTTCTATTATGATCATATTCGCATGTACAGCCTGGTCGTCTTCACGTCCGGCTGCGTGCTCTGGCTCTATTTTCGCATGACAATGTGGCCAGGCCGCCTCACTACAAAGCATTTTTTCGCATTCACTGTTGCTGTAGCGGCTCTCATGAGCTTGCAGGCGCTGGCTTCTTTTGTACTCATTGCGGCTTTGAGCCTCAGCCATCTGCTTTTCGTCAAGCGGTCGAGACAATGGCTGGCCGTGCCTGCCGCGATTGCTACGGCGCTTGTCTTCCTTTCACCGGCGATTGCCAGTGTTGCCACAGCCGGGCTTCATGCTTGGAAATACAAAGTTTTTACTCATGAGGTGATTGATGGCTTTGGCATGCTTGTCGCGCATCTGAATGTGATGCTTAACAATCAGCCGATATTGCTATTGCCTGCCGTTATTGGACTGCTGTATGCAGTCGGCAAGAAGACAATTACGGGCGGCGCATGGCTTGTCATTTGGTGTCTGGGTTTGGCGGTCATGGCGGCCTTCTATGAGTTGGTTCAAGAGTTCGGAACAAAGCACATACGCTACAGTTTGTCGCTGTTGCCGCCATTGGCGCTAATCATGGGTGCTGGCATTTATGCGCTCTGTCGCATCCGTACTTGGTCGATACTCCTTCTGCTTGTATATGTGATCGCTGGCATCAGCTTCCAACGGAGCAACGAATCGTCAGCCTACCTTACCTATGGCCGTTCCTTTAGTTTCATCAGGCAGCCCATCCACAGCATATCTCGTATGGCGCGGGAGGCAGAGCCCAAGCCATTGGTCCTCACTTACGCGGATTCTCATCATTGGCTAGAATGGGATGTGATTCGGCGCTACGGAATTAGTGATGGATACTATTTCTTCACTCGGCATGGCCTTACGATCAATCGCGTTACCGAAGACCTGAAATCGCTGGCCTTTGACGCTGTCACTGTGCCTTCGGTTTGGATCACTTATCAAACATCCAAAGCCAGGCCGGACATGGAACCGATCATTTCATTTATGTTCGGGCGCCATTACCAGCTATGTCACACAGACAACCTGCACGTCGATACCGTGCTTCTGCGATTCCGCTGGGGGACGCAGGATTGTGATTCGGCGCCCAAGCCGGTCGCTTCTGGCGAAACAGACGTTATTACATATCAGTTCTACGGAGCGGTGCTAAGGCCCGACGATGCGGAATTGCTGTTCAGCGACCGCTGGCAGTACAAGGAGAATATATCTCAGGAAAACTACGGAATCTCCTACCAACTGGTTTCCGCCGATTGGAATAAGGTTGCGCAACTTGATCTGGGACTATGGTCGCAAGATAGCTTGCGCCAGTATTACATCGACATTGCTCGCGTTCCGGCGGGTACATATCGGCTGGTGGCGATCATCTACAATAGCGAGACCGGCAAGCGCCTGCCCTGGCTGGATAACCCCGTTTTGATACCCGAGATGCTTCCGCTTGCCGAGGTGAAAATAGCGCCCACAGTCCTTGACCCGTGAGTTGTAATCCGCTACTTTACGGTTGCGCCAATAATAGCCAGCGAGGGAAGGAAAAGACTTCGTGCTATTGCCTGATCTGCGAAGAGACGTTTGCCGGCTGCATGCCGAATTACCCAAGAACAATCTGGTCGCCTGGACGAGCGGCAATATCAGCGCGCGCGATCCCAACAGCGACCTGGTGGTGATCAAGCCGAGCGGTCTGCTCTTCGAGGATTTGACGCCGGAAAACATGGTGGTCACGGACTTGTCGGGTCGCGTGGTTCAGGGTGATCTCAGTCCGTCGTCGGACACCGCCTCTCATTGTTACATCTATCGACACATGCCGGGAATCAATGGCGTGGCGCATACGCATTCGCGCTATGCCACGGCTTTTTCGGTAGTTGGCGAGTCCATCCCCTGTGTGACGACGGCGATGGCGGACGAATTCGGCGGCGAGATCCCCTGCTGCGGCTTTTGCCTGATCGGCGGCGAGGAGATAGGCAAGCTGGTTGTAGACAAATTGACGGGGCATCGCAGTCCGGCGGCGCTGCTGCAGAATCACGGCGTCTTCACGATTGGCGACAGCGCCGAAGCGGCGGTCAAGGCGGCGGTGATGACCGAGGACAATGCCGCGATCGTTTGGACGGCGCGTCAACTGGGCGAGATCATCACGATACCGGGGGCGGATATCGATCGTTTGCATGATCGCTATCAGAACGTGTATGGGCAGCGGTGAATATTCGCCGCAGAGGCGCGGAAGTAGAACCAAGAAAGTAATGAGAATCTGAAAAAGCGACGAGGTGTAGGGGCGTTTCGCTGAAACGCCCGAAAACAGTTAGTGAAGGAACGGGCGGCACAGCGCCGCGCGTAGACACAGCGGGGCTGCCGCCCCTATAGCACACCCATTTTTCGCATGATTAACTTGGTACTACTGAGGATCAGGTCTTGGCTGAAAGGAACAAGGAATGGGATTGCGTGAGTATCAGATCTGGTTTTTGACCGGCAGTCAGCATTTGTATGGACCCGAAGCGATTGAACAAGTCGGCGAGCATTCGCGGGAGATTGCCGGTTTTTTGGACAGGGCAGCCGCCATCCCTGTGGAAATCGTTTACAAGCCGGTGTTGACCACGGCCGAAGAGATCTACGCTATGTGCAGCGCCGCCAACGATGATGCGGCTTGCGTCGGCGTGATCGCCTGGATGCACACGTTTTCGCCGGCCAAGAACTGGATCGCCGGATTGACAGCGCTCCAAAAGCCGCTGCTGCACTTGCACACGCAATACAACCGCGATATCCCCTGGTCCGAGATCGACATGGACTTCATGAATCTGAACCAGGCGGCGCACGGCGACCGTGAATTCGGCCATATGATGAGCCGGCTGCGGATGCGGCGCAAGGTGCTTGTCGGGCATTGGCGCGACCAAGCCGTGCAGGGGCAAATCGGCGTCTGGGCGCGCGCTGCCGCGGCCTGGCAGGAAACCCGCTCGATCAAAGTGGCGCGCATCGGCGACAATATGCGCGCGGTGGCCGTGACCGAAGGGGACAAGGTCGCGGCGCAGACGCAGTTCGGATATCAGGTAAACGGCTACGGCGTCGGCGACCTTGTCGCTGTGGTCAATCAAGTGAGCGACGGAGAAATTGACGCGCTGGTCGCGGAATACGAGGCGGCGTACCGCATGAGCGACGACCTGCGAAGAGGAGGCGATCGTCACGAGTCGATAAGGGAAGCGGCGCGGATTGAGCTTGGTCTGGCGCAATTCCTGCAGGACGGCGGCTTCGACGCTTTCACGACGACCTTTGAAGATTTGCACGGTCTGGCGCAACTGCCGGGCTTGGCTGTGCAGCGCTTGATGGAGGCGGGATATGGTTTCGGCGCGGAGGGCGACTGGAAGACGGCGGCGCTGCTGCGATCCTTGAAGCTGATGGCGGAAGGGCTGCAAGGCGGCACCTCCTTCATGGAAGATTACACCTATCACCTCCATCCGGACAATATGGCGGTGTTGGGCGCGCATATGCTGGAGATTTGCCCGACGATCGCGGCTGGACAGCCGAGCCTGGAGGTGCATCCCTTGGGCATCGGCGGCAAAGCCGACCCGGCGCGACTGGTTTTCAACACGGCAGCCGGGGAAGCCTTGAACGCCTCGCTGATTGACCTGGGCGATCGCTTCCGCATGATCGTCAACACGGTGGATGTCATTGAGCCCGAGGCGGAACTGCCCAAACTGCCGGTGGCGCGGGCGCTGTGGGCCCCGCATCCCAACTTGAAAATCGGCGCGAGCGCCTGGATTTATGCCGGCGGCGCGCACCATACGGTTTTCAGCCAGGCTTTGAGCGCCGAGCATATCTACGACTTCAGTGAGATGGCGGGCGTCGAGTACGTGCTGATCGACAAGGCGACGGACCTGCGCGGTTTGAAGAACGAATTGCGCTGGAACGATGTGGCTTACAAGTTAGCCTCTTCGTAATCGCTGCGCGCGCTAGAGAATTGATAGGCTCGTACACTCCCTAATAAATCTGTCATGTATGCTGTCTGTAGCTTTATTGACATCGTCAATGAGAGCCAAAGCCGTCGCCTTGATAGGTCTTAAAAATCGTTCTCGGGACTGTTTGGAAGGCGTTTTGATGCCGCTCATGACCTTGTCAAACGACGACGGTCTGATATAAAGTGGAGATTAGTGTCCGTATGTTTTGACCCGCACTGGCGAATCGCAATGAGGTCCGCCGGACGCCTTTTATTAGTTGAGGATTAGACAAATGGCAGCCAACGAAGGATCGTCTCACGATGTCGGATTGGTACGAAACCTTGGATTATTTGACATAACCATGATCGGTGTCGGCGCGATGATCGGCGCCGGCATCTTTGTTTTGACGGGCATCGCTGCGGGCACGGCGGGTCCCGCCCTTATTCTGGCTTTCGCTATGAATGGCGTCATCACCGTGTTGACGGCAATGGTCTACGCCGAGTTGGGATCGGCGATACCGGAAGCGGGCGGCGGCTATTTGTGGGTCAAAGAAGGCTTGCCGGGTCCCAACGGATTCCTGGCGGGCTGGATGAGTTGGTTCGCGCATGCGGTCGCCGGCAGTCTCTATGGCGTTGGCTTTGGCGGGTTCATTTACGAGTTGATGCGGATCCTCTTTCTTGATCCGGAGGCGCACCACGCGGAGGGGGTGGGCGTCTTTCTATCGGGTCCCTTGCACTTGCCCTTTGGTCTGGAATTGACCGAAGCCGAGTTGGTGCAAAAGGGCTTCGCCGTATTGATCATCTTGCTCTTTTTGTACATCAATTACCGGGGCACGTCCGAGACGGGCGCGGTCGGGAATATCGTAACCGTGCTCAAAGTGATCATCATCCTGATCTTCATCGTCAGCGGCTTGTTCGTCGTGTTTGGCGATCCGATCCGCTTCGAAGCCTTCAATCCCTTCGCCCCGGGCGAGGGCATGACGGGTATCATCGGCATTGTCAGCGCGATGGGCTTGACCTTCATTGCCTTCGAGGGCTACGAGATTATCGTGCAGGCTGGCGAGGAAGTGCGTAATCCGCGCAAGAACATCCCGCGCGCCGTTTTCCTGTCGCTGGCTATCGTCGTGCCGATTTATATGCTGGTGGCTTTTGTCATCATTGGCGCGGTGGATCCGCCGGAAGGCAGGCTCATCCACGAGTGGCTGGGTGAGCTGGGGGAAATTGGCATCGCCCGCGCCGCCGCCCAGTTCATGCCACTTGGCACTTTCCTGATCATGTTGGGCGCCTTGCTTTCGACCATGAGCGCGCTCAACGCGACGACCTTTTCTTCGACGCGCGTTTCCTTCGCCATGGGGCGGGACCGCGCCTTGCCCGACAGCTTCTCCAATGTCAGTTCCAAGACGCGCACGCCGAATATCGCATTGGGCTGGTCGGGCGTATTGATCTTGTTCGTGGCTTTGACGCTGCCGATCGAGGATGTCGCGGCTTCGGCCGATATCATGTTCATCTTGCTCTTCTTGCAGGTGAATCTGGCTGTGATCACGATACGCAGCAAATACGGCAAGAACCTCAAGTACGGCTTCCTGCTGCCGTTTTTCCCCATCTTGCCGATGATCGCCATTGGCATGCAATTCTTGCTGGTGCTGTCGCTCTTCGAGGTATCGCGGATCGCCTGGGTGTACGCCGCAGTCTGGATCGGCGGCGGTTTCCTGATCTATTACTTCTATGCGCGGCCCCGGCAAGAACGCGCGCACAGGACAGCGGTATTGCAACAGACGGAATTGATGAAACCCACGACGGACGCGCCCTATCGCGTGCTGGTGCCCGTTTCGAATCCTGAGACACTATCGACCTTGCTGCCGCCGGCGATTCACGCCGCGGAGCAGAATGACGGCAAGGTAACGCTGCTGCACATAGTCACGGTGCCGTCGCCGACGCCCTTGTCCTCGGGCTATCGCTATTTGGAAGCCAGCGATTCGCTGCGCGAGAAAGCGATTGCGATGGTGCGCAACGAAGGCGTGGCAGTCGAGTACATCGTGCGCGTCGCGCGGCGCGTGGCGCCAGCCATTATCGATACGGCGCATGAGCAGCGCGCGGACCTGGTGGTGGTCGGCTGGCAGGGCGTCCGCGACCAGCAGGGCAGGACGGTGGTCGGTTCCAATATCGACCAGGTTTTGGGCGAGATTAATTGCGATGTGATGATGCTGCAGCCCGGCAATACCAGCGAAGTCAAGCGGGTGTTGATGCCGATTGCGGATCCGCGTCAGGTGGGCTATTCGCTGCAACTGATTCAATTGTTCGCCAGCACGCCAGATATGGTCTTGGACTTGTTGCATGTCTTTTCCACGGACACGCCGGCGGCGGAACAAGAGCGTTTTACCCGTACTTTGCAGCGGCAGATCGAGGCGATGAAAGTTGAAGGCAGGCAGGTCAATCTGCTCACCGATGTCAGTTCCGAGCGGATTGACGCCATCGTGCGAGCCGCGCGCGACTATGACTACGTGGCGCTGGGCGAGACCCGCGATACGCGGGTGAAGCAGCGGCTCTTCGGCAATACGTCCATGCGCATCGCGGAACGGACCGGGGCGCCGGTTGTGCTGCTGCATCCGGAAAAGAGCCCGCTGCAATTCGGCTTGCAACAAGCCTTTGACTATGTGCGCGGCGGCTATGCGACCGTGGACCCGGAATCGCGCGAGCGCCTGGAAGATCAGGGTTATATCGTAGAAGGCGAGCCGGAGACGGATGGCAAACTCAAGTCATCGGTGAGCCAGCCGCTAATCATGTTGATCGGCGCGCTGACATTGATTTCGGCCATCCTGATGTTCGCCGGCAATGGCGATACCCTGACCTGGATCGGCGTTCTGATCTATTTCGGCAGTTTGCTGGTATTCACCTTCGCCGCGGTGAGAGCCGCTCGTTCGACCGCCTAGCCTTAGCGAGAGACAGGCAGTTTAGGGAGCCTAGCGGCACTAGGCGGGCGGCGCCGCGGTGGATCCGCGCGCGATCAGTTCCACTGGCATGACTTCTTGCAGAGGCTTGGCATGAGGAGAGGTGATCCGCCGGTGAATGAGATCCATTATTCGCCCCCCGATGATGTCGAAGGGCTGCGCCACGGTGCTGATATGCGGGATAGTCATAAAGCCCGCGCGCAAACCATCGAAACCCATCACCGAAATGTCCTCCGGTACTTTCAGTCCCTTATCCTGGAAGACACGTATCATGTCGACCGCGACCAGGTCGTGAAAGGCGCGCACTGCCGTCGGTGGCTGGCGCAGTCCCATTAACTGCTCCGCCGGCTTAATCCCGCTGCCCGGTTCCAAGCGCGTTTCCAGGATCAGTTCGTCGTCGGGCGGGATGCCGGCGTCTCTCAGCGCGTCGAGGTGCCCCCTTAGATGGGCATCGTTGGCAGTTGTCAGCTCGGGACGTGATGTGAAGGCAATGCGACGGTGCCCCAAATTGATCAAATGCCCTGTCGCTCGGTAGGAACCGCTATAGTAATCGGGCACGAGGTAGGGCACGCGCTCGTCGGGGATCGCTCTGCCGAGAACCACAAAGGGAAAGCGGTCATCCAGCAGGGTTTCGATGGTTTCGCCTTCGTAGTGCGTGGAAAAGAGAATGACGCCGTCGATCTCGCCAGTGCGACAAACATTAAGCAGATGGTCTTGGTCCTTGTCGACGATCGTGTAGATAACCAGATTCTTGTTGAAGTCACTCGCGGTTTGTACAGCGCCGGGCAGGATGCCCGAGAGATAGTCTACCACGTACTCGAGCGAGGTGTTTAGGAAGAGACCAATCTTGTCCGTTTGTCCGCGCCGCAGGTTGCGGGCGCTGGCGCTGGGTTGATAGCCCAGTTCCTGCGCCGTTTTCGTCACCAGTTCTCGGGTGGCGGGGGAAACATCGGCATAGCCGTTCAGGGCTTTGGAAACTGTGGAATTCGAGAGGTCCAGCGCTTGGGCGATATCGCGAATGGAAACGGACACGGGCAAAGATTCTCCGGAAAACAGATACGATGAGCGACAATAATAGTGCAGCCCGGACGATCCGGCAAAGCTCATTTTGGCGAAGCGAGCGCGGAACGACTTTGTAGCTGAGGACGAGACCGCGCGGCTTGGCGAAGGCGACTCATGGCAGGGCAATCGCTTCAAATTGAAATGTCGCCGACAATGACGCACTATCCGCCGTATTGGTAAACTGTAGCGGCGTTTCGTGGAAACGCCCGTAGTTCACAGGTCATTATCGCGGGCGGCTGGGCGAGCCGCCCCTACATTGTCGTAATATTATGGGGCGAACGGCGTATAATGATTTTGAAACGATTGCCCCGCGACTCATGGTTGAATATTTGTCTTTGGCATTCAGTCTGGTTATACTTTTGGCAGAGAGGACTTGGCGAAAGCAGGGACAATCACAATCATTGTCAGCCTGTGGGCATTAGCGCGACTCTCGCAAAGACAGCGTGATCGAGAGCGAAAGGAGGAACTGATACTTTCTTTGAGTACGAACACGAGCAAAATTCGCTTTTAGGAGAGAGAGAAATGTCGAAACGACTATTGGTATTAGGTATTCTGCTGCTGAGTTTCGTGATGCTGGTTGTACCAGCCCAAACGCAGGAGGCAACTGAAGGCGGCGAGTTGATCATGATGCAGTCGGCGGATGTGATTGCCTGGGATCAGACCAGGACGACCTGGCCCAGCATTCGCAATGTGCGGCCGCTGTATGACACGCTGCTGACGGTGGATGACAACGACAATCTGCTGCCGTATCTGGCCACCGATTGGAATATTTCCGAAGATGGCTTGGAATACACCTTCCATTTGCGCGACGATGTGATGTTCCACGATGGCACGCCCTTTAACGCCGATGCGGTGATCAAAAATATCCAGCGCCAGCTGGATGATCCCGATGCGCGCGGTCACGTGCGCTTGAGCCGGATAACCGAGATGGAAGCGGTTGATGACCACACCGTCAAGATCTGGATAAACGAAGCCAATGGCGACTTCATCTATATTGTGGCGGTGGGCACGGATGCTTATCAAATCAGCCCGACAGCCTGGGGCGAGGACGGATCAACCTTCCACGAGAATCCGGTCGGCACCGGCCCCTTCATGTTCGAGGCGCACGAACCGCAGAGCGAGATTCGCTATGTGAAGAATCCCAATTACTGGCAGGGCGAGCCGCTGCTGGATCGCCTCACCATTCGCATTCATGGCGATACTACGGTGCGCTTGATCGAGGTGGAATCGGAAAACGTGCACTATGTCGATGGCATCGAGCCGGAAGACGCCGTGCGCCTGCAGAATGATGGCAAATTCGTCGTGAACACGCCGGTGGGACCGGGCGTGACCATGATCAGCATCAACACGTCGCGCTATCCCATGACAGAATTGTCGCTGCGTCAAGCGCTGGCGCACGCGGTCGATTTCGATGCGATCATTGAAGAGGTTCTCTTCGGCTTGCCGCAACGCTCGCGCGGCGGCGTTTCTCCAAACTCGCCCTATTGGACCGATGATCTGCCCGAGATTGCGCCCTATGATCCGATGCGGGCGGGCGAGATACTGGATGAAGCCGGCTGGCTGATGGCCGATGATGGTTTCCGCTATCGTGATTGCAACGAACGGACCGTAGAATGTGTGGACGGCAAAGAGCGACTGGTCGTCAACATCATCTCGGCCGATTTCGCGCTTTGGGGACTGTTCAACGAGATTTACCAGCAGTATTTGACCGACATCGGCATTGACGCCCCAATCAAGACGGCGGAATGGAACGCCATGCTGGACGAATGGCGCGAGAACCAGGGCAACTGGACCTTCGGACACCATTCGCAGGGTTCCTTCTTCGCGGTGACTTCGGCGATTGAAGCCGCCTGGGCTCCCGATTCCTTCTGGTCGATTTACCAGATTGACGATGCGACCGATCCCTATCTGGTTGAGGTAGCGGCGGAACTGCAAGCGACGTTTGATGCCTTCTCGGCTACGACCGATCTGGAAGAGCGCAAGCGGCTTTCGCACGCGGCGCAGCGGATCTTCCTGGAGCAGCAGTTGACGATTTGGGGCTGGCACTCGCCCTGGATCAACGTCATCAACCCCGCGGTTGAGGGCATCGTTTGGGAGCTGGGTGGACGCATTCCGCTGTTCCACAAGGCTTGGCTCAACGAATAGCCATTAGACCCCAGCGAAATCCCTCCCCCACAAGGCGGGAGGGGCATTTCACCCCTTCCCTCGTTTTCGAGGGAAGGGGTAGGGGGGGCATTGCCCCAACGCTGTGTCAAGGGAACATTGAATTATGCGCAAATACATCGTTAAACGCCTGTTGCTGGCTGTTCCCACAATTTTGGGCGCGATCACGCTCTTATGGTTTGTCATGCAGCTGGCGCCGGGCGATCCGGCATTGATGTTCGTGCCGCCGGATTTCCAGGGCGAAGAGGCAGAAGCCTATCTGGAAAAGGTCAACGAGAAGTACGGCTTCAACGATCCGCTGCCCCTGCAATATTTGCGTTACATGCGCAATACGCTTCAGTTCGATTTCGGCACATCCTTGCGCACGCTGCGCCCGGTGTCGGAGGATGTGGCGCGCCGCATCCCCAACACCGTTCGCCTCGGCGTGTCGGCCTTCCTGCTGTCGACAGCCATGGGCATTTCCTTAGGTGTGCTCGCGGCGATCAAGCGCAGCACCTGGGTGGACAGCGCCTTGATGGTCTTCGCTTTGGTGGGCGTCTCCATGCCCAATTTTTGGTTTGCTTATGTGCTGATTCTTCTATTCGGCTTGTATATTCCAATTTTGCCGCCATCGGGGCTGGGTGGCGTTAAGCACATGATCTTGCCCACCATCGTCCTCGGCTATACCAGCGCGGGTTATCTGACCCGCTATGTCCGTTCGAGCATGCTGGAGGTGATCAACCACGATTATGTGCGCACGGCGCGGGCAAAGGGCGTTTCCGAGCGCAACGTACTGATCAAACACGCCCTGCGCAACGGGCTTTTGCCGGTTGTGAACGTGCTGGGCATAAACGTGGCTTTCATTCTGGCTGGTTCGGTCATCATAGAATCTGTGTTCGCCTGGCCCGGCGTCGGTTTGTATTTGATCGATGGCGTTGTCGGGCGCGATTTTCCCGTTGTGCAGGGAGCGGGATTGCTGATTGCCGCCTCCGTTGTTTTGGTTAATCTGCTCACGGATGTCATGCTAGTCTATGTGGATCCGCGCATTCGCTACGAGTGAGAGGCGCTTGCTCGGCCGGGGAATAGTAATATGAACCAGAAACAGCAAGACATAAAGAGAAAGATCGCCTGGCTCGAGGATGAGGAATTCCGCCGCCTGTCCGGACCGAAGCGAGCCTGGCTGGAATTCCGCCGCAACCGATTCGCCCTGGTTGGCACAGCTTTCATCATATTCATCGCCCTGATGGGCATATTCGCGCCGGTCGTCTCCACGCATGATCCCTACGCGCAATCGCTGCGCAAGCGCATGAAGCCGCCATCGGCGGAGCATTGGCTGGGCACGGACGAGGTGGGGCGGGACTTTTACTCGCGTCTGGTTTATGGGGCGCGCGTCTCGCTCTTTGTCAGCATCGTTGGCACAAGCGCTGGCGTCGTTTGCGGCACGATCATCGGCTTGATTTCCGGGTTCTTTGGCGGCTGGGTCGACACGCTGGTCATGCGCGTGATCGATGTCATGTATTCCTTCCCGGGCATCGTGTTTGCGATTGTAATGGTGGCGGCGCTGGGTCCGAGTTTGTTCAATCTGATCATTGTGCTGGCGTTCTTCGCGATACCAACCCTGGCGAGGATCGTGCGCGGCAATGTCTTGTCGCTAAAAGAACAAGATTATGCCGAAGCCGCGCGGGCGCTGGGCGCGGGCCGGGCGCGTATTATGTTTTACCATCTGCTGCCGAATACGCTGGCGCCGATTATCGTCTATGCGACGCTGGGCGCTGCCGGCGCTATTTTGACGACGGCCGGCTTGGGCTTTCTCGGTTTGGGCGTGCAGCCGCCGCAGGCGGAATGGGGCAACATCCTGAGCAACGGCCGGCAATATCTGCGCAAAGCCCCGCTGCTGATGATCTTCCCGGGCGCGCTGATCTTTTTGACCGTGATGTCAATCAACCTGATCGGCGATGCGCTGCGCGACGCGCTGGACCCATATATTCAGTGATCCCGCTGCCTTCAAAATGCGACAATCTATTTCTTTTACCGCTGTCACTGTGACGCATCCGAAATCTGAAATCAATAGTTCAACCGAATAAGACTAATTCTTTGCGAGGGCTTAAGATGGAATTACAGATGAAGCTGGCGCGCGAGCAAGAGCCGCAGTCAGAGACAGGCATGTGGCAGCGATACGCGCGAGCGGAGCGGCTGCTGCCGGGCAACGCGGCAAAGCTGAGCTCCGATCTGACAATCAGACCCCGCTGGATCGAGGGGTCTGATCGCTTTTGGTATCGTTGGAAATCGCTCGCCGGGGTCGAGTTTGCGCTGGTGGATCCGGCCAGCGGCGAGGTAAAAGCCGCCTTCAATCATGAAGCGCTGGCTGCCGCGCTCAGTCAAGCGACAGGCGCGCCCTGCCAGGCGCGGCAATTGCCCTTTAGCGAAATCGAGTTTAGCAATAATGGTCAGAGCGTCGTCTTTGACATTGATGCGGCGGGAGCCAGCGGACGCTGGTCTTGTGAATTGAACACGTATGACTGTATGCGCCTGGGCGATGTGCCGAATCCGCCGAAGGACAAAGTGCTTTCGCCCGACGGTCAGTGGGAAGCCTATACGCGCGACCATAACGTATGGGTTCGCTCCGTATACAGTGGGGAAGAACGCGCGATCACAGACGACGGCGAAGCGAAAAACGACTATGGCGAGCCGCTGCTTTCGCCGCTGACAACGGGCGGCATCGAAGATGCGCCGGCGCCGGCGATTCGCTGGTCGCCTGATAGCAATCGGCTGCTGTTCTGCCGCGTCGATCAGCGGGAAGCGCCGGAGTTTCATCTGGTGCAATCGGTGACGCAAGACGGCAGCGTTCGACCGCATTTGCATTCCTATGCCTATCCCTTGCCCGGCGATGAGGTCTTGCCTTTGGCCACGCTGGTCTGCGCAGATCTGAACGACGGCTCGACGACCAGCATCAATCTGGAAGCGAAGGAAGTGCAGTATCATGGTCCGCCAATTAGCGACGACTGTCTGTGGTGGTCCGAAGACTCGAGCGCGATCTATTTCCTGCGGCAGGGTCGCGGATATTTTCAAATGGACCTGATTGTCATCGACGCGGAGACGGGCGCCGCGCGCAGCGCCATTTCGGAAGCGTGCGGCACCGGGATTGATCCCTCGATTTGGCGCGGCAATTCAAGTGTGCGCGTCTTCGCCGGAGGCACGCGCGTCATATGGTATTCGCAGCGGGATGGCTGGGGACATCTGTATTTGTATGACGCAGAAAGCGGATCCTTGATTCGTCAACTCACGTCGGGCGCTTATGAGGTGAGCCACGTGAAATATGTGGATGAAGACGGCGGAATGGTCTATTTCACGGCTGTCGGGCGCGAAGCCGATCGCGATCCCTATTTCAGCCATTTGTATCGCGTCAGCCTGGAAGGTGGCGAGCCGGAGTTGCTCACGCCGGAAGATGCCGATCACTCGGTCAACTTTGCGCCTGGCGGCAGTTGTTTTATCGACAATTATTCGACGGTTGATCAAGCCCCGGCAATAGTATTGCGCGCGGCGGATGGCAAGCTGATACGCGCGCTCCAACAGGCTGACATCAGCGAACTGGAAGCGACCGGCTGGCAAAAGCCGGAACGATTCAGCGCCAAGGCGCGCGACGGCAGCACGGACATTTATGGCGTGATCTTCCGCCCCGCGGATTTGGACGAGAGCGCGAAATACCCGGTGATTGATTACATATACGGGGGTCCGCAGGCGATCCAGGCGCCGGCGGCATTCGCCGATGCCGCTCGCGAGCGCGAAAGCAATTTTTGGCAGGCGCAGGCGCTGGCGGAGTTGGGATTTGTGGTGGTGATGATCGATGGGCTGGGCATGCCCGGGCGTTCCAAGGCGCATCATGATCACAGTTATCGCAACCTGCCGGACAACGGATTGCCCGATCATATCCGCGCGATACGGCAGCTTGCCGATCGCTACGATTACCTTGATATTTCGCGCGTGGGCATCTTCGGGCATTCGGCCGGCGGTTACGCGTCGTGTCGCGCGATGTTCGCCTATCCGGACTTCTACAAGGTTGCGGTGTCGTCGGCGGGCAATCATGATCACCGGCTGGACAAAGCTACCTGGGTCGAGCGCTATATGGGGCTGCCGGTGGCCGAGCACTATGTTTTTTCCGCGAACCAAAACCACGCGGGAAACCTTCAAGGCAAACTGCTGCTGATACACGGCGACATGGACGAGAATGTGCACGTGGCGTCGACCCTGGTGGTGGTGGACGCGCTGATTAAGGCGAATAAAGACTTCGATCTGCTGATCATGCCCAATCAACCGCACGCTTGCACCACGCATCCTTACTTTGTGCGGCGTCGCTGGGATTATTTTGTACAGCACCTGCTGGGTATCGATCCGCCGGCGGGATATCAAATCCAGTGAAAGAGCGACTGATGCGCATTTCTTGGCGCCTGCGCGGCATAGAAAGTGTTGTTTATCTGAAAAGGATGTAGTTATGTTTGGAAAACTGGACTATCCCGAAACGCGCCGAGTTGATGTCGTGGACGACTTTCATGGAACGGCAGTTGCCGATCCTTATCGCTGGCTGGAGGAGGCCGAGGATCCGGAAGTGCTGGCGTGGACGGGGAAGCAACACGACCTGGCGATGGCAGTGCTAACGGGCTTGGAAGGGCGTGACACTTTTGAGCGGCGGCTGCGCGAGGTATGGGATTATCCCAAATTCGAGATTCCGCGCAAGCGCGGCGACAAGCTCTTCTACATGCGCAACGATGGCTTGCAGGAACAGCCCGTACTCTATGTGCAAGAGGGAGACGAGCCAGCGCGCGTCCTGGTGGACCCCAACAGCTTTAGCGACGACGGCACAGTGGCGATATTCGAGTGGCAGCCGACGGGCGACGGTCGGCTGGTGATGTACGCCGTTTCGGACGGCGGTCTGGACTGGGTCAAGTTTCGCTTCAGAGATGTGGAAAGCGGTGAGGATCTGGATGACGATTTGGAAGAATTGAAATTCTCATCGGTGGCTTGGCGCAAGGATGGCTCCGGCTTTTATTACAGCCGATATGCGGATGGCGCGCCGGACGAAGGTCCCGCCAATCCAGAGGTGTCTCAACAGGTCTACTACCACAAACTCGGGACTCAACAAGCCGACGACAAACTGATCTTTGATGATCCGGAGCGCAAAGGCGCGACCTATACGGCGTCGGTCAGCTCGGACGATCGTTTTCTGATTCTCAGAATCGACTGGGAATCGCGCATCGCCAATCGCCTGTTTTACAAACCGGTTGATAGCGAGGGCGATTTCCTGCGATTGTTCGACGACCTGGATGCTGACTACAGCTTCATCGGCAACGACGGTGACATCTTTTACATTTTGACAACCCATGGCGCTTTGAACTGGCGCGTGGTCGCCGTCGATATCAACAATCCAGCCAGCGAAAACTGGGTGGATGTCGTGCCCGAATCGGAAGAAGCCATCGCCGGCGTCGCGATCGTCAATCAACAGTTCGTGGTAACCGCAATGCGACTCTGCCGGCACGTGATCAAGATTTACAACAAAGACGGCTCCCTTGAGCGCGAGTTGCTGCCGCCCGGGATGGGCGCGGTGGCCATGCGAGAGCACGCCGGCGCCCATGGCGGAGCCAAAGATGACAGCATGTTCATCGCCTGGACCTCGTTTCTGCAGCCGACGCAGATACTGCAATACGACTTCGCGACTGGCGAAACACAGCCGTTTTTTGAAGCGGCGGCACCCTCGTTTGATCCCGACCGATATGAAACGAGACAGGCATTTTGTCCCTCTGAAGATGGCACGAAGGTTCCCATCTTCATCACCTGCAAGAAGGGTTTGAAACTGAATGGCGACAATCCGGCCATCATGTACGCCTACGGCGGTTATCACTTCAGTCAAACGCCGAGTTACCGCGATTGGCTGCCGGTCTGGTTGGAAAACGGGGGGATTTTCGTCGTGGCTAATATCCGCGGCGGGGGCGAATATGGCGAAGCCTGGCACCGCGCCGGCATGTTCGCCGGCCGGCAGAAGACTTACGATGACATTCATGGGGCGGCGGAATGGCTGATCGAGAACAAATATACATCGAACCGGAAGCTGGCGATTGAGGGCAGGAGCAATGGCGGCCTGCTGGTGGCGGTTTGTGTGACACAGCGTCCGGACTTATATGGCGCGATTCTGTGTCATGTGCCGACCATCGATATGCTGCGCTTCAAGTATTTCACTTCGGGACGCCATTGGACCAACGAATATGGCGATGCCGAAAGCAGCAAAGAACATTTTGATTTTCTGGTAGCCTACGATCCGCTGCGCAATATCAGAGCCGGGCAGGAATATCCGCCGATCCTGATCCTGACGGCGGATCATGATGATCGGGTGGTGCCGATGCATTCCAAGAAGCTGGCGGCCACCCTGCAAGCCGCCAATGAGAGTGGCAACGTCATTCTGTTGCGCGTCCTGACCAGAGCCGGACATGCCATGGGAAAAGCGACGTCGAAGTTAATCGAAGAGCAGGTGGATATCTTCGCCTTTCTCAATCGCGTCTTCGACATGGGCGTGGAGTAGCGAAGGGGCAAATCCAAAACATTACAGATAATTTCAGCACAGAGGCACAGAAGTAAGTGCTGGTAAGTCATGCGAATAATTTGATGAGATATAGAAAACTACAAAATAATCGAATCCCGTAGGGGCGACCAATCTGGTCGCCCGAAACCGCGCCATCGCATCGACGGGCGACATGATATGTCGCCCCTACACGCGGCTTAT
>DAOULD010000156.1:0-10342 GCA_034420635.1 Anaerolineae bacterium
GACGATCAATCTGGAAACGCCCGACCCGGACTGCGATCTCGACTATACGCCCAACGTCGGCAAATCACATCCCATCGACCACGTATTGAGCAATTCTTTTGGCTTCGGCGGCCACAATACCGCTGTTGTCATCAGCCGATACCAGTAATGCGCATCCCTCAATCCACCACGATCTGCGCGAGGATCTCCTCATAGGCTCTATCCGCCAGAAGTCGAATCTCGTCATCGTTTCGATCTTGTATGGGATGCGCTACAAAGTGCGCCGCCGGCGCGAAACCGAGAGCCGTCCCCTGCGCTTCCGCCGCTTCAACAAACTCGCTCGAGGCGATGAACACGCCCGGCATGCCGCGCGATTCCAGATCACTGATGTCGTGCACACTGCACGACGTACAGGATCCTCAATCGGCCAGCGCTTCAATAACTACGTCGCAGTCGCTCGCGATCTGAAACTTGAGATCGGCGGGCGCGATTCGCGTGAACGTCGGCTTGCGGTATCGCCGCACCGCGATGCCGCCGTCGCCCAGATGTTTCTCCAGGCGATCCAGAAAGACATCTCCCCGCGGCTTCGAGATATCCAGCAACGCCACGGTTTTGCCTGCCAAGTCCGGCAAACGCGGCAATCGCTCTCGATGCGCCGGCTGCAATTCCCCTGTTGGGTCCAGAATAGTAGACATTTTGCGCTCCTTTTACGCTAAGACAAGATCAAGACTTGATCGCCACTGTTACCGGCGAACTGCCCTTGGGTCCGGTTGCGGCCCAGCCGCCAATCACGGCGGACCACATGCCGGCGCCGCCGCCAGTGTGGACAATTAACAGACCATCGGGCCCGAACTTTGTCAATCGACGTCCCGCAAAAGCCTCAGGCATACCCTCGGCGATATCGCAGGCGCCGCGAATCAATTCCGAGCCGTCGAAGCTCAGAGTTTTGTCAAGCTCTTCGCGGAAGCGCGCTTTGCTCCAGCGGGCTTCTCGAAAGACGCGCATATGCTCCGGCGTGACAATTAGAATCGCGCTGGTCGCCCCAAAGATTTTGCCGTGCAAGACCGTTCGCAGGGTCATGGCAAGGCTGCGCGTCAAGGACTTTGGCTCGCGAGACTTTTGATCGGCGATGCCGTGGACGCCGTCGCCGGCGAACAATGTTACCGTCGATTCTTCCGGCGCGAAACCTCTTTCGACCGCCAGCGATTCCCAATATGAGTCATGTTCACGCTCGGGAAAACAGAAACCGACTTTCCCGGGCTGCCCAAGCGCCGCCCGATCGACGCCGCCGGGCTTGCCGCCGCCGACATTTCGGATCACCAGTTGCAGGGCGCGGCCAATGGTCGAATTGGCTCGGTTTCCCTGCCCCAGCGCATTGGTGCTCCAGTTCATCCCGATTTCCTTGATGATCGGTCCGTTGACGATGATGACGGGTCCCGAGAAATAGGTCGTCGCCAGCAGCCCGTGCATACAGAATTCGTCGAGGCAAGCCGCTTCCACCGCAGCCAGCACAACCGGAAGATACTCGGGTTTACAGCCCGCCATCACCGCGTTGATGGCGACTTTCTCCACGGTGCAGGGCGCCTGATCCGGCGGAATCACGCCCACTATTTCCTCCGGCGCGCGGGTTGTTCCGGCCAGCATACGCGTGACGCGATCTTCGGTCGGCGGCGTCAAGGGCAAGCCGTCGGACCAGCCGCGCTCAAACATGAGTTCATGGACGTCTTCCATCTCGGCGACATCAATGCGGCGCGCTTGCAGAACCGTGTCGCCAAACTTGTAAGCCAGCTTCTCCGGCATGCCAGGCTCAACGGTCCTGGAACCGCAGCCTGGACTGAATTGGGGAAGTTTCGCGCCCAGCGAGGGCACACCGGTCAGGCGGCGCCAGTCGTCCCGGGACCAGCCGACCAGGCGTTCCCCTTCGACGCCATCTTGGCATGTGATCAGCGTGGGAACCGTTTCGATGTTCAAGCGATAGGACAGCTCAAGTTCGCGATCGTCTTTCACATCGCGGACTCCCGCCGGAAACTGCGGGTCGTCCTGCGAAATCACAGAAAGCGCGCGCGCTTGTTGCAGTTCAGCGATTGCGGGTTGTATCAACTGGCAAGTGTTGCAGTCCTGCTTCACTACCAGCAGAAATCCGCCGTATCCTTGGGGGATTACACTCATGGTATATGCAACCAACTCCTTTTGTCAGCCATTGTAACCTCTATCCCTGTCCTCAGACAAATTAGGGATGCATTTCAATATTTTGGCAGAATGACATAAATTGCATGCGAATGAAGAGATGCCCTTGCCTTGCGCTTGTCCCAAAATAAAGAAGGCAATGTAGGGGCGACCTATCAGGTCGCCCGTCGTCAACCGATTCAACCATCGTGGGCGTTTCAGCGGGTCGCGTAAGGCGCGTAGACACAACCCGCTGACACTAACCGTCAAACGCTCCCTTTTTGGCAGGCAAGAGCTTAAATCTCGGTGCTCTCGGTGTCCTCGGTGGTTAATTGCCAATAATATGAAATGCACCCGATTGCCCTGCGTCGTTTGCAAACTGCGAAAAATAGATTTATGCTGACTTTAAGGAGTGGCTTCAGCAGGGTCCGGACGGTCCCCATGAAACTGGGCGATATCTTCAAGGAAGGGTCGGAGGCGCGCAAACGATTCGCGCAGTTTTATGCTGTCTTTGCGATTGTAGCCATCGTCTTGGTCCTTGTTCTGCTGGCGCTCGCCACGCGGGGATAGGCATTCTATTGGTAGTCTTCTTTGCCTTCCGCCCAATACGCTTCCAGCGACAGTCCCAAGCCATCGGCGATTCGATTGACATAAGCGTAATATGCCGTCACTTGCGCGATATCCAGAACCGCCCTGTCGCTGAAACCAAGCTCGCGCAATGCGATGACATCGTCCTCGGTCATTTGCCAGGGCTCGCGCGTCAACTTGGCCGCGTAATCCAGCATCTGTCGGTCAGCCGCGGTCAAATCCGCCACCCGATAATCAAGCTCAATCTGCGCTGTCCAATCTCTGTCTCCAGTCAACTGACGGAGATTCCTCGCGTGGTGCAGCAGTCAATATTGGCAGCGGTTGATGGCGGACACGACCACGCCGATCATCTCGCGCTGGATTCGACTCAAGGGCGAATCGCCGTACATCAAGGTCTGGTAGAGATGCAGATGATCAACTAAGGAAGCCGGATTCAAGCTGTGGATCTGCATGATGTGATCGACGTTTCCGGAAGCCGGATCGGCGCTGCGACGGTATGCGCGCTTCAATTCCCCGCTGGCGCGCTCTTCAGAAACAGTTTCGATCCAGGCAATGGTCCTTCGTGGCATATCAGTTTTCGAATCCTTCATCGCGCCTTCGGCAGCAGATCAAGCATCGACATACAATGGAACGTCCAGTTTCCAAGCCAGATACAAGGCATGGAAAAACGATATGATCTCGCGAATGCCTTCGTGCCCGGTAGAGACCGCTTCCATTTCAAACTTGAATCCTTCGCGTATCGTCTGGTCGAATGACGAGATCTCCTGAATTTGCGCGGCTTCCAGGTCACGTTCAATCGCGTCAAAGAATAAGAGGAGTATGCCCGCATGATTGGGTATGATGCGATCTCCGACGCCAAAAATCATCTCAAGCGCCTGATCGCCCGTAACGCGAAGTTCGCCCAAACGCCGCTGCGGCGCTTCAGGCGACAAAAAATAGGTGCGCTCGCCAGCTTCGTTTTGCTCGTCGAGTTCCCGCAAAGCCCGCACAGACGAGCCGTCGTAGCCGAGCCGTTGTATGCCCTGTTTCAACAGCAGCCAAATCAGCGGCTCGTCAGGCACTGGCAGTCGATCCAGCAACCAGGCTTCTGCTTGCGCGCTAATGGGATACTGGATAAAACCCATACAGCCAAAAGGAGAGCCGCTTCGATTGGCGGGACAAGCGGAGCAATGATGAGCCTGCGCATCCAGCGCGGCGGCGTGATCCAGCAAATCCTGTACAACAATCAGTTGTCTGCTTGGGTCTTCCTCCAGCGAACTGCGGCTAAACTCGAAGCCCATTTCCGATGGCGGGCGCTCGTCGCCGGCTTCTCGAAACCATTGGATGACCGTTTGGGCGCGTTCCTTTTCCTTGATGCGCTCCAGAATTCCTTCAGGGGTCAAGTGGCGTTTGGGAACGCAATCGTATTCAATGATGAAATCAATAGCCACGCAACTGACCTCTCTCAAATATGCCGGGAGTATGACACAGCGCCCGCCCCAACGGTTCGTCCTTATCGATTCGCTCACCACCGGCCATAGCGTTGCAAAGCTAGCAAGACATTGATAGTTGTCATCGGCTGCCATTGCCGCAAGTTATGTTGATCAACCCAAGAACCGTCGTCCGTCTGGGTCCGTTCAAGCACATCAAGGTATTTTACCAGCAAATCGGCGGGCAATGCTTTCGCGATGATCGAATCCGGCCTCGGCGCGAAGGCGAACAAGGAATCGTACTGGCTTTCCGGCGCCGCCTCCGCGCATGCAAGCACGTTATCTATCGTCGCCGCGCGATACAACTCCAAATCGGGAAAATCATCAACAGCGAAAAAGAAATCCACAGCATGGTAAGCCATGAACAGCCATTCGTTGGCTCGGATGCTCTCGAGCGTATGTCTTTCGGCGACCCAGCGTTTGCTTTTCTGTACCAGCGACGCTTCGGCGCAATCGAAGTGTATCAAGTTGCCGACAATACTGTCCGGCATCGTTTGACCGCCCTCTTCCCGCCACCAGGGCGCCAGCGGATAATCCCGCGTCTCAGGCGGATTGCGCAGATTTCCCGCCTCGTCCATCTGGCTCTCGACCCAGTCGGAAGCGCCGTCGAGGATGGCGCCAGGCTCAATGCCCGTATGTTTCATCACGCCGAGCAGATACTCCAACGCCAGCGGATTCGATTGAGGCGCCTTGAGATCATGTTCGAAGCCGTGACCAAAACCGCCGTCGGGATTCTTGTAACACATGATGATAGCTTGTACGCGTTCGCCGCTGCCGCCGGCAAATAGATAGTCGAACAAGGCGCGTTCAAACAGCGTGCCATGCTGATGGACAAAATCGCTTGCCTTGCCAATATCGATGGACACTGTTGATTCTCCTTTATTGGATGATGAAGCCAGCTGACTCACATGTATTGGCGCATAATGGCGAGCAATTCACGCGCGCGATGACGAAAGGTGTGCTGCTTCAGGACTCGCTCGCGCGCGGCTCGGCCGATAGACTCCCGCGCGCTGTCATGACTGAGCAAGAATCGATAGCGTTCGATCGCCTCTTCGCCGGAACTGACAATGATAATCTCTTTCTCCGGCTCGAACCAGGTCTCCAAGCCCAGGTAGGGGTTGGCGACGACGCATGCGCTCATGGCAGCCAACTCAAACGGGCGCGATGAAGACGAGCCATATACGCTTGCGTGCGCGTCGCGCGTGATGCAAAGATTAAGCTTGCTGCGGCATACGTATTCGCGCAGCTTGCTAAAACTCAGATAGGGCAATTCTTCGCAGTTGCCGATATCGCCCAGGTTGTTCCCGCGCGCGGCAAACCTTGCCTCGCTCAGATGACGGGAGGGCGCGCTTATCATCCGGTCGATCCATTCCGAGCGATATTCGCGACCGTGTCCATAAAAGAGCACATCAATGTCCTGCGCCGCGACCGGTACCCGGCTGAAGACCTCGGGATCGGCGCCGTACCACACCGTATGTACGTGTTCGACGCCGAGTTCCCGCAAAAGCGCCTCTCCTCCGGTGCTGTTGCTGATGAAGGCGGTATATTCCTTCACATCCGCTCCCTGGTAGATACGGAAGCCGGACGCGAATCCCCGCATATTCGGCAAGCTGGCTGGAACATCGCCATCAAAGTAAAATACCGGCAGGTCATACTTCCCCGAGAGATATCCCGGTACGCCCGCCAGGTGATTGAGCGGTACCGTTAGAAACAGCAAGGCATCGATATCGGGATTGCGCTTGAGAATCCCTTCCAGATGTCGACGCCAAAGCGGCGCGATGAATGCGCGCGCCGCGCCGCGCGCGGCTTTATCCGACAGGGATTCACGGACCGCCGCGCCCGGTTTCGCTCGCCTCCAGCGCCGGACGAGGTCGCGCGTAGAACGAAATGCCTCGCCTTGCCAACGAGCGGGATTGTCTTCGCATCGCCACCACAAACTTTCAATAGGCATGCCCTGGTACGGCGTCGCGATGACGTCTACGCCTAGTTCGTACAAGCCCTTTAGCAACTGCCACCAAGCCGGCGTGGCGCTATAAGGCTGCGCTAGATCCAGCGACGAAACTACGACCAACAGCTTCATGACCCTTCCCATCCTGAATTGCGCTTCAGTTGCGCTTGCCAGATTGCTGTGGCAGCCATTGTACATCATCAGCGAATTGGCTTGTAACGCTCAGACAAGATAATGAACCTTCCGCTCGCCCGGCAAGGCAATTCACAAGAAAGCGGGCGCTTGCGCAAAACAATCGACGCGACTGAATAGGTGAACCAAGTTAGTCATGCAAAAAAATGGGTGTGCTGTAGGAGCGGCAGACCCGCTGTGTCTACGCGCGGCGCTGTACCGTCCGTTTCTTCACTAACTGTTTTCGGGCGTTTCAGCGAAACGCCCCTACAAGGCTTGTCCGCTACTGGTTGATTCGCTCCCGTCTTCGGTCTACCCCCCTCAATCCCCCATAGCAATGGGGCGCGTAGACACTGACCTTCGGGGGAAGCTCGTTTCCATACTTGCATCAATACAACTTTTCTGATGATACATGTGTCGATAACTGTTGTTTTCAAGCGAGGCCACGCTACGTTAGCTCCCCTTCTCCGTTGCTACGGGGAAGGGGCCGGGGGATGGGGTAGAAAAAGCGCGGTTGCATGACCCACTACCGGACAAGCCTATTAGCCCCGACTAATTAATTTGCAAAAGCAAATATACAAGTTTGTAATCCTTGAGTATAATCAAATGTGACGTGTGCTCAACACGACAGTATCCGCATGTATAGGAGATTGCACGATATGAAACGCTTGTTTCTCGTATTCACACTATTTGGTCTTCTCGTCACATTCGGCGCTCCCGCGCTCGCGGACGCGCACTGCATGGACGCACTCGGCTGCGTCGAAGTTGGACCGGACGAGCCGATTGTTATCGGCGCCATGCTTTCGGTTTCCGGCGCGACTTCCTTTTACGGTGAAGACTCGCGGGGTGGCGTCGAGTTGGCGATTCTCGGCCGGGATGGTATGCTGCTTGGTCGCGATATTGAGTTTGTTGTTGAAGACAGCCTGTGCTCGGCCGAGGGTGGTCAAGCCGCTGCGCAGCGCATGGCTGCCGACGAAACCATCGTTGGTATCATCGGAACAACGTGCTCGGGCGCGGCGCAGGGCGCGCTGCCTATTATCAGCGAAGCCGGCATGCTCATGATTTCGCCGTCGAACACCTCGCCAAGCCTGACCAACGACGACCGCGATGCGGGCGGCACTTATTTGCCGGGTTACTTCCGCACGGCGCACAATGATCTATTCCAGGGCGCCTTGGGCGCGCGCTTCGCCGTAGAAGTGCTCAAAGTTGGTTCCTTGGCGACGATCCATGATGGCGATCCTTATACTGAAGGCTTGGCAGTGGTCATGGCAAGCACCTTTGCCGGATTGAACGGCGAAGTCGTCTTCCAAGGCGCTGTTAGCAAGGGCGATACCGACATGTCAGCCATTTTGACCGAGATCGCCGCCAGCGGTCCCGATATCGTCTACTTCCCGGTATTTGTTCCGGAGTCGGAGTTTATCGCATCGCAACTGGTAAACACGCCGGGGCTGGAAGAAGCCCTCATGATGACCGCGGACGGCAGCTTCTCCGCCACCTTCGCCCAGAACACCGGCGATGCTGCGGTTGGCATTTACATGACCGGACCGCATGTCTCGGGCGACTCCTATGACGCATTCATCACGACCTGGAAAGAGGAAATTGATGAGGCGGGTCCCCCTAGCGGATTCCACGCCCATGCTTATGACGGCGCCAATCTGTTGATGGACGCGGTCGAAGCGGTCGCCGAAGAAATGGACGACGGCACGCTCGTCATCGGCCGGCAGGCGCTGCGCGACGCGCTTTCCTCAGTCGAGGCTTACGACGGTTTGACCGGTTCGCTCACTTGCCAGGATGCGTCGCCATACGCCGGCGACTGCGCTACTGGCGATGCCTTGGCTGTCTTCTCAATCACTGAGGACGAAGTCACTGAGGGCGCTTGGCCGCCGCCAATCGTCTGGACGCCTTCCATGGCAGCCGGGGGATAGCGACAGTCCGCCAAACCCCGAAAGATTGCGGTTTTAGAAGAACAAGCCAGAGGGCGTGATCTCTCTGGCTTGTTTTTGACAGATGCGCGCCTGCGCTTTCATTTCATTCAATTTCATTCAATTGAACAGGTCACTCTTCCCGCTTATCTCAGTTCTTATCTCTGTTGCCGGCTCCCGGATTGACCGGAAGATCGCAACAGTTCATATGAGGTGAAAAACAGTTATGAAAAAAACGATCGCGTCTTTGGTTTTGCTCAGCTTGGTCAGCCTTCTCTTGAATCCTGTATCGGCTGAAGATGCTTGTACGGATTCTTTGGGCTGCGTCATCCTCGCCGAGGACGAACCCATCGCCATTGGCGCCATGCTCGTCCTTTCGGGCGCGGTCACATACTTGGGCGATGACTCGCTCGGCGGGGTCGAACTCGCGATCATGGACCGCGACGGCGAGTTGCTGGGACGCGAGATCGAGTTGGTGGTAGAGGACAGCCTTTGTTCCGCGGAAGGCGGGCAAGCTGCGGCTCAGCGTTTGTCCGCGGATCCAACGATCATTGGCGCCATCGGTACGAGTTGCTCAAGCGCGGCGCAAGGCGCCATGCCCATCATCAGCGACGCCGGCCTGGTGATGATTGCGCCGTCGAATACATCGCCAAGCCTGACCAACGAAGACGTCGCCAGCGGCGGCTCTCACCTGCCGGGCTACTTCCGCACCAGCCACAATGGCTTGGTCGAGGGCATGCGCAATGCTGAATTCGCCATACAAATCCTCGGAGCAGGCAAGTTGGCGACCGTGCATGACGGTGATCCCTATACCGAAGGGCTGGCTCGCGTTGTCGCCGATACCTTTGCCGACCTGGGCGGCGAAGTTGTCTTCGAGGGCGCTGTCAACAAGGGCGATACCGATATGGCGTCGATCCTGACGGAAATCGCCGTTTACCAGCCGGATATCGCCTATGTGCCCTTGTTTGAGCCTGAAGTCAATTTCTTCGCGGCTCAGATGCAGCACATCGCCGGCTTGGAAGATACCGTCATCATTGGAGGCGGCGCGAGCTTTGTCGCGGGATTCCCCGAAAACACCGGTGAAGCGGCTATCGGCATCTTCGTTTCCGGACCCTTGGTGATCGGGCAGGCTTACGAGCAGTTGCTCCTCCGCTGGGAAGAAGAATATGGGGGTAGCCCGCCAAGCGGCTATCATGCCCATGCCTACGACGCTACAAACCTGCTTCTCAATGCCGTTGAGACGGTCGCCCTGCCTACCGACGACGGCGGCCTTCTCATTGGCAGGCAAGCCATTCGCGATGCCATCGCCGCCACGGAAAACTACCCGGGCTTGACCGGCAGCCTAACCTGTCAGGAGGAGTCCCCATTTGCCGGTGATTGCGCGCCGGGGACTGCATTGGCGATGTTCGAGATCACTGAGGCGGAGGTATATGACGACAATTGGCCGCCGCCGGTATTCTGGAGCTTTTCCGAAAACCTGTCAGAGTGATTTCGGACTCACGGGCTTTCTATCCTTTTCGGTTGAAATACCTTTTGCAGTTCTCGCTATGAGATCCTTAACCCAATATACGAACGACGTTGGTAGGGGCGACTGGCGGCTGTCTACACGCTCTGCCCCCTACAAGATTCATTTATGGCGAGAATTGTAAGGTTTGTCCGCTACTCTATCTGTGGAACAAAACAGACGCAAATACCCACCCGACAGCAAGAAAATGACGCCATTTTGCGTACCAAACTACAACATAAAGACAGGCAATGTAGGGGCGACTCTGTGAGTCGCCCGCTTTCCGGCTGAGAGTGCTTGGATATCTGCATTGAAAAGGACAAAAGGATCGCTTCTTCACCAGTACCGGACAAGACTTACAGGCTGTCCGGTGGTTGCTGTTACTTAATTTAATTTGAATTCGATACACTACCAGGGCAATCGCTTCAAATTTTTTTCACCACAAAGACACGAAGAACACAAAGTTTAAGTTTTTTACAAGGCAAAACTCTTCAGTAAATGCAAGTAAATCATGCGAATAATTTGATGAAATATAGAAAACTACAAAATAATCGAAAACATTGTAGGGGCGACTCTGTGAGTCGCCCGCTTGCGC
>DAOULD010000157.1:0-18921 GCA_034420635.1 Anaerolineae bacterium
CCCACAAGGGGAGAAGGGGAGTCTTGTGACCCGTATTGAGCCCTTTAAGCCCCTCTCCCTTTATGGGAGAGGGGTTTGGGGTGAGGGTAACACGAGTATTTCAACAGCCTCTACCATGTCGCCCGAAACCTGTTCACTTAACTGTCCTCAAAATGTTCATTACTTTCTTGGTTCTACTTCTGCGCCTCTGTGGTGAATTTTCCGTTACTCAGTTGGGATTACTCAGGCGTTTTTTGCTTCGCCAGGCTTCATTCCGGTTATGTATTGGCAGATCGTCCCCGCGCATGCCGCTGCGCTCCGCCACTTCGTATTGCGCGAAGAAGCTCTCCAGCGCGCCGGTCAAGCGCTTTACAATGCCCTGGTACGGTGAATCACGGTAGAGATTCACTGTCTCCCGCGGATCGCGCTCCAGGTCGTGCAAGAGGTTCGGGTAGCCATCGCGGCGCTGAACCAGCTTGTAACGCGCGTCGCGAATCGCGCGGACATTACCGTATTCGATGATTGTCCTGTTCTCCCATGTTGGATCGTCCTCGCCAAGCAGCAGGTGTCGGAAGCTTTTGCCGGGAAAGTGATCCGCCGATAGTGGCTCCGCGCCGGCGAAGTCCAGCAGGCTCATGAACAAGTCGCAGTGATTGACTTGCTGGGCGCGCCTTTGGTCCCCCGCGATCTGCCCGGCGTAATTGAGGATCAGCGGCACGCGGATGGATTCCTCGAGCATGTTCAGCGGTTCGCTGCCGTTGCCCTTGCCCCAGATGCCGTGATGTCCCATGTTCAGGCCATGATCGGAGGTGTAGACGATCAGCGTTTCATCGCGTTCATCCGCCAGTTCGTCCAGCACCCGTCCGACCGCCTCGTCGATCATCGTCACCGAAGCGTAGTATTGCGCCAGCGCCTCGCCGGGATCATCCGGCGCGACCGGATGCCTGCCCGGTTCGCCAAAGGCAAAGGGACTATCGTCGGGAATATCGCCGAAACTCGCATTGCGATAGCGCGCAACCAGCCCTTCGTCGCGATTGATCCAGGGGTTGTGCGCAGTCGCGTATCCGATGAAGAGGAAGACAGGTTTCTCGCCATCGCGCCCTCGCAGGAAGTCGATGGCGGCGTCGGTGATGATCCGCGTATCGTAACCGGTTCGCTCCACCACCTGACCCTGATCGCTGTATTTGTGGGTCATCGTGTTGTACTTGGGTGTCTTGCGCCAGGAACTGTACCAGTAATCGAAGCCGGATTTCGGGGTTTCGCCCGCGCCGCAGTGCCATTTGCCGCACATCGCGGACCTGTATCCGGCAGCGCGCAGGTAATCGGCCAGGGTCGGAATGCCTTGCAGCCAGGGCGTCGCGCCCACCTCCGGATCATCCTCGGCCAGATGGTCGTGGACGCCGTGTTGCGAGGGATACAAGCCCGTCCAAAACGAGGCGCGCGCTGGCGAGCAGACCGGACAGGGCGTGAAGGCATTGTCCATCACAGCGCCGGTTTCAGCCAGCTCGCTGATATCGGGCGCGATGATCTCGCTGTTGCCGTAAGGTGGCAGCGCCCACTGCGCGTGGTCATCGCTGAAGAAGACGATGATGTTGGGCTTCATCGAGTCTCCGCAATTGCAACCGTCGTAAAGGGCTCGTTCTCCGCCATGTATTGATCCAGCGCCGCCGCTCCCGCCTCGAAGAATCGCCGCGCCGATTCAGCCCGGCTCCAGGCTTGAATGGCGACGCCGCGCCGCGCCAGGATATGCTTCGCCGAAGCGGGAAAGCCCTGCGCCACCATGACCTCGTTGAATGCCATCAACCGCTCATGCGCTGCCTTGCGGATCTCCGCCGGCAGCGACATATCGCAGACCTGCGCGCTCAATTCGGGAGAAACCATAGGCAACCAGCCGCAGAATCCGTGGCTGCCGGCTTCCATAGACGGCGGCAGCGCTTTGAGATTGGCTTGGAAGAGCTTGAGCGTGCTGCCGGCAGCGGCTCTCACCTTGGCGCTGAATGGCGCGATTTCGCGACAGGTATCCTTCATGAAATAGTATCGACCGCTCGCCGCCACCCGCCCGACTTCGGCCGGCCTCAGCAGGCGGTGCTCCGGCTGCGGCAGTTCATAGATGCCCAGCCGCACATGAGCGCCGACCAGGGAGGCAATCGCCAGCAACTGCTCGTCCAGGTTCTGCGCGCTGGGCAACAGGGACAGCGCCACGACCGCAAGATCGCTGCCCATTTCGTAGATCCTTTGCAAGCAAGCCGCCTGCTCGGACAGCGTCGCGCCGAAGTTGCCGACAGTGGCGATGGTCAAGTCGCCAGTGGGGTGCTCCGCCACATGCTGCGCCACCCGCAACCGTTCGTCGTCATCGAGATAAAGCACCTCGCTGGCTTGACCCAGGACCAGCAGGCCGGGAACGCCAAGTCCCTTATAAAAGTCGAGCAAGCTGCTGATGGCTGGCAAATCGAGCGCATCGTTCTCGTCAAAGGCGGTCAGCAAAATAGGATACGCGCCGTCAGGCGCCTGATAATCGGGCATCGCCAACCTCCGGAAGCGATCGCTTTTGAAAACGTTTTCAGCGAGAGAGTATAGCGAATGGCGACGAAATGTCAAAGTCCGCTCGTCATCCGCCAGAAACAGGGGCCCAAATAAACATATTTGGTAGATACCGGCCAAATGGCCGCGTACAATTTGACAAACATCATTTTATGCGCTAAAGTCTCGGAAATCGTTTTCAGAGTTTCAGGGATTGTCCTTGTCTCAGAAGGCAACCATACACGATGTAGCGCATCATGCGCGGGTCTCGGTCAGTTCCGTTTCGCGGGCGCTGAACAATTACCCGCACGTCTCCGAGGCTTTGAAGACGCGCGTGGTAGAAGCGGCTGAAGAGTTGGATTATCAGCCGGCCTTCCTGGCGCATAGCCTGCGCCGGGGAGAGACCAACTCGATTGGTTTCCTGGTTGGCAGCATCGCTAATCCGGTCATCTCGACCATATACGAGGCTGCTGCCGAGGCTCTTGCGACCAATGGTTACGCCGTAACACTGGTGTCCTCGCGCAATCAAGCCGATCTGGATATCGCCTGTTTGCGTCTGCTGGCCAGCCGGCAGGTGAGCGGATTAATTGTCTCGTCCGCCTCGGAATCGCCCGAGCCATCGCGCCGCTTTATTCAGGAGACGAATATACCGACGGTGATGCTGGATCGCGCGCCTGTCGACGGAGAGCGCGTTTTCGCCGTTCAGTCCGATCACGAAAGCAGCATACGGGAAGCGGTCTTTCATCTGGTCGAAAACGGGCATCGCAATATCGGATTCATCGGCGGGCCGCAAGGCTTTTATCCCACACAGCAACGATTTCGAGCCTATCAAGAGGCACTGGCCGAAGCCCGGATTCCGCCCCGCAGCGAATTGGTGCGCTTCGCCTCCTTCACTGAAACCGACGCCTTTGCCGAGGCGCTCTTGCTGATGCGCAATCGACCGCTGCCAACAGCCTTGATCGTGGCCGGCAATATCATATTGATCGGCGCGTTGCAAGCGCTGCAAGATCGTCAACTGGCGGTCGGGCGCGACATTGCGCTGGTCGCCTGTGACGACATCCACCTGACGCAGTTGTATCGTCCGCCGGTCACGGTGATCCGCCGCGACCTGAACTTGTTGGGAAAAACCGCCGCCCGCTTGTTGTTGCAGGGCATTGCGAATAATGGAAACAGGACCGATCGCGTCATCAAATTGCCGACGCAGCTCGTCATCCGCGAGTCATCGGATTATCTTTGCGACGAGTTATTCATCCGTGGCTGACGAGACGATTTGCGGTCAACTGTTTTGGAGTCATTTATTGAAAGGAGCAGGCGAGCGCGAGAAACCGTTTTCGTTATGACAGCTCAATCAAAGCTGTGGACATAGAAGAATGTGTCCGTCCTATAGCCAAGTAACATAACGTTCAAATAACGTTCAAATGAGGAGGAGATTATGTCGAAGAAGTTATTCACCCTAACGCTGATCGCGTTGGTCTTGCTGCTCGGCGCGACCGGCGCAATGGCGCAGGATCAAGTGCTGAGGATCGCCACCGGTTCCTCCGGCGTCGCCAATTTCAGCTTCCAGATCCTGTCCGCCGGCGGCGACCAGCAGAACTGGATCACTTTCCAGTCGGTTCCGCCACTCTATTTTGATGTCGACTTCAACTTGAAGACCGGCTATTTCAACGATTGGAGTTCCAACGACGACGGCACCGTGTGGACCTTCTCCGTCGATCCGGAGGCGCGCTGGTCCGATGGCAGCTCCATCACCGCGCAGCAGGTCATCGATTCCTGGCAGGTGCAAGCGGCGCCGCTTAACAGCGTCGGCCGTATCCGCACTTATCTGGGCAACGTGCAAGGATTCGCTGATGCGCGCGAGATGGCTGCCGAAGACGCCATGACCGTCGAGGTCAGCGGTCTGTCGGCGCTTGATGATTCGACTGTCCAGGTAGAGCTGGTCCTGCCGGATCCGATCTTCTTCTGGCGCATTGCCACCGCGCACATGGCTATCGCCCGCGCCGAGGACGTGCTGGAACATGGCTTCAACGAATTCTGGAAGCCGGAGAACAATCCGATCGTCAACGGTCCCTTCATCCTCACCAGCTTTGACGCCGATCTGCAGACGGCTGAGTTAACACCGAATCCGGAATGGTGGAAAGACGGCCCGATCTTGGAAAAGGTCTCCTTCCAGTTCGTTCCCGATCAGCAGATTGTGGGCACGATGGCGCTGAACGATCAAATCGACGCCAGCCTGGCGCCGGCGCCCTCGGTCCTGCGCTCGGCAATGCCGGATTATTTCCGTCAGTTCGACGCCATCGGCTTCAACACCTTCTGGTTGCAGCCGACGCGCGAGCCGACCAACGATCCAAAAGTACGTGAAGCGCTGATCAAGTCGGTCGATTGGAACTCTGTATTCCAAGCCGCCTTCCCGATTGAGGGCAGTGGCGTCATGACCACGCAGACCCTGGACGATATCGTGACCTGCCAGAACCCGGACGCCAGCGGCTATCCCTACGATGTCGAAGGCGCGCAAGCCGCATTGGCCGCGTCCAGCTACGGCAGCGCCGAGAACTTGCCCAAACTGCGCGTCACGCCGCGCGGCAGCAACGAGTTCAACAACCGCGCGCTGCAAGCGGTCATTGAGTTCTGGCGCCAGAACCTGGGCATCGAGAATGTCGAGTTCCAGCAAGATCCCAACAGCTTCGGCGATGACTTCGACAAGATTAACCTGAGCCGTGACGATGTTGTCATTCGCTTCCCCGATGCCGCTACCTATATGTGGGCGGCGGGCCATTCGTCGGGTCCCGTTCCTAGCAGTTCCATGTTGAACGGCTACATGAACGAGGCGCTGGAAGCGGCGGTCGACGAAGCCTTGACCCTGGCGCCGGATGATCCGCGGCGCTGCGAACTGGCGCTCGAGGCGCAGGCGCAATATGAGGGCGACTACGTAATCATGCACTTCGGAAAGCCCTTGCGCACCGCCAATGCCCGCGCGCACGTCAAGGAATATTACAGCGGTCCCGACGTCAGCGTGATCGAACCCTGGAAGATCTACATCGAGCGTTAGCCCCCATCCCCCTCCCCCTTCCCCCAAAATGAGGGAAGGGGAGTAAAATCCCTCCCTCTTTGATGGAGGGAGGGATTTCGGGTGCGGGAAAGGAAGCGCCAGCATGGCATCATTCTTGCTGATACGTCTATTGCGCTGGTCGGCGGGGTTATTGCTTATCCTCTTCGTTACCTATGCGATGATGTATTACGGTGCCGGCGATCCCATCCGCATGATGTTCATCCAAGGCGAAGATTTCGATTCCACCGACGAAGCGGTGATGAGAGCGCTGCGAGCCAAGTACGGCTTGGATGAACCCTTCATTGTGCAGTTCGGCAATTATCTCAACAAGCTGTTCCAAGGCGATTGGGGGCGCTCCATTCGCTTGCAAGTCGACCGCCCGGTGCTGGAAATCGTCAAATTCCGATTACCGATTTCCATGCAGTTGGGCTTCGCCGCGACGGCGATATCGGCTCTGGTGGGCATCTCGCTGGGCGTGCTTGCCGCGCTCTACCACAACCGCTGGCTGGACCGTCTGATCGTCAGTACCGTGCTCTTCGTCACGTCGATTCCTATATTCGTAATCGGTCCGATGCTGCTATTATTGTTGGTTCTCATCTTGAAATGGATTGATGTGCCTTATGGCTGGAATGGACTCTTTCACATCGACGCCGCCTTGCCGGTCGCCGTCATCTCCATCGGTCCCCTGCCCGGCATCGTCCGGCAGACGCGTTCCGCCATGCTGGAAGTCAAGAGCCAGCAATATATTAGGACGGCTCGCGCCAAAGGTCTGTCGGAATCGCGGATCATCATCCGTCACATGCTGCGTCCGGTGATGACGCCGGTGGCCACAACCCTTGGCTTGATCATGATCGCGCTCATCAATGGCTCTTTGTTCGTCGAGCTGATTTACAATATCCCCGGCTTTGGGCTGCTCACCATTGAAGGCATCCGCAAAGTCGATTATCCCATTATCATGGCGGTGGCTGTCGTCGGCACCTTGATCATTTTCATCAGCAATTTCCTGGTCGATCTGATCTATCCCATTCTTGATCCGCGGGTTCGGGTGCAATGAAGCGCGCCGCGGGGGACTCCAAAGTCTCGCGAGTCGTCGACGACGGTAGCGTTTTCATCGGCGAACAGCGCAACCTGTGGCAAGACGCGGCGCGGCGCTTCCGCAAGAACTGGCTGGCGGTTGCCGGTCTCGCCGTGGTTGTCCTATTCCTCTTGTTGGCGTTGATTGGTCCGCATATCGCGCCCTACGACTTCCTCGAACAGAACATCATGAAGGCTTTTCAGGGGGCGTCATCCGAGCATTTTTTGGGCACGGACGACCTGGGGCGCGATGTCTTCAGCCGCATGCTGCACGGCGCGCGCACCGCGGCTCTGGTGGCTTTCTTCACCACGATCATCAGCTTGATCATAGGCGTGCTGGTGGGTACCTGGTCGGGCATCCACGGCGGGAGAACCGATCAGTTCCTGATGTGGATAAGCGATTTGATCCAGGCGATGCCCGGCTTATTGCTGGTGATCTTGATCAACACGACCCTGCGCCGTCCGATCGTCAACTGGTTCGACTCCCTATATGAACAGACAAAAAATCCCTTTTATCTGAATACGCTCTGGTTGGATTATGTCTTGGTCTTCAGCGCCCTGGCGCTGATTGGCTGGCCCGGACTGGCGCGCCTGGTCCGCGGGCAAGTATTGAGCATAAATGAAGAAGATTATGTGCTGGCGGCGCGGGCGCTGGGGGCAAGCGAGGCGCACATTATGCTGCGCCACGTCATTCCCAACGCCCTGGGTCCGTTGATCGTGGCCGTTACGGCGGGTATGGGCGGCGCTGTATTGCTGGAAGCCAGCTTGAGCTTCCTCGGCATCGGCATCCAGCCGCCGAATGCCAGTTGGGGCTCCATGTTGGAAGAGGGTCGCCGATATTGGCAGATTTTCCCGCATTTGATGCTCATCCCGGCAGTGACGATTGGCCTCGTCCAGGTGGCTTTCGTCTTTCTGGGCGATGGCTTGAACGATGCGCTGGATCCGCGCCGCAACAGTTAAGCCCGCAAACGCAAGGGAGTTTTAATGCCATCACCAGCGTATCCGTCTGCAGAATACCCAACGGACGCCGAGCACATCACCATCTATTATGACGAGCACAGCTTCGCTGCCTGGCCCTTCAATCATGGCTTCAAAGCCTTTTCGGACAGCGAACTATTGATCAGTTTTTCCCGCGGACCCTGTAACTACAGATCTCCCTATGACATGGCGCATCATGTGGTCGACGCGCGCGGCGGCGAATACGTCGCCATGCGCTCGAGCGACGGCGGCTTGACCTGGCCCACCGAGAGCTTGCAGTCGCTCGGCAACCGACAGGAGATCGAAGGACCGCTCTTCATAAGCGCCGAAGACGCGCCAAGCGAACCTTACGATTGGGCTTCGCCGGACTTCTTCATGACGGCCGGCTTCGGCATCCCGCCCGAACGGGATCAATCGATCGGCTACATTCAATATTCGCGCGACCGCGGGCATAGCTGGGAAGGTCCTTTCCGCATGCCTTCCTTCGGCTTCCAGTGGATACAGGTCAAGCCGGACTATATCCTGCGTCCCGATGGGCTGGTGCTGCTCTTTGTCACTGCCGGTATCGCCTCGGGCAAGCGCGGCAATCGCTTCGTCGCGGTCTATGGATCGCCGGATGCCGGGCTGACTTGGAATTATCTGGCGCCGATCATCGCCGACTCGGTTGACGGGCATTATGTTAATCGCTATTACGCCAGCCCGGTCATGCTTGAAGACGGCCGGATTCTGGCGGCGTTGCGCTGTCAAATCGACGCGCGCAACGCCTGGCCCGAGATCTTTGAGTCGCCCGATGGCGGACGTACTTGGCGGTTCCTTTCGCGGCCCAGCGATTGGGGCGGTCCGACTGACTTGACCCTGCTCGATGACGGACGCCTGCTCATCGTCTACGGTTATCGCGTCGCGCCCTACGGCATTCGCGCGCGGGTCTCCCAAGACAATGGCAAAAGCTGGGGACCGGAACTCATTCTGCGGGACGACGCCGGCTCCTGGGACCTGGGTTATCCGCGCACGGTCAAGCTGAGCGACGGCAAGGTGATGACCGCTTATTATATCAACAGAGCCGATGACGAGATTCAATGCAACGGGGGCGTCCGCCATATCGCCGCCACCGTATTCACACCTTGAGAGAGAGCGCGTGACAGCATGAAAATAACAGATATCGAACTGCGCGTTTATCGCTGGGAGCGCGGGGAGCCGATCCGCAATGGCAAGCACACCTACACGGACAGCGGGCTGAGCTTGCTGCGCATCCACACCGACGATGGAGTAAGCGGCATCGGCTGGGCGGGCAAACCCGCTACTCCCGGCATGGCCAAGGTGGCGCAGGGCTTGCTGGAGCATTTCAAACCGCTGCTGATCGGCGAGGATCCCTTCAATTACCGCCGCATCTGGGACGCGCTCTGGGAACCCAAGCTGGTGGGCAGACGCGGCATCACCACGCGCTTCATCAGCGGCATTGATATCGCGCTGTGGGATCTGATGGGACTGGCCACCGGCAAGTCGGTGCATAAGCTGCTGGGCGGCTTCCACGATCGCGTGCCGGCTTACATCGCCGGCGGTTACTATCAGAAAGGCAAGGGACTTTCCGGATTGGCCGCCGAGATGGAAGAAAACCTCGATCTGGGCGCCAGGGCGATCAAGATGAAGATTGGCGGCGCGTCTATCAAGGAAGATCTAGAACGCCTGCGCGTCGTGCGCCAGACGATCGGCGAAGACGTCAAACTGATGGTCGACGCCAATTGCGCCTACAGCCTGCGCGAGGCAATCGATATCGCCCGAAAGATGGAAGCGTACGACGTCTTCTGGTTTGAAGAGCCAGTCGCGCCGGATGATTATCGCGGTCATGGCATATTGGCGCGGTCGACATCGATTCCCATCGCCACGGGCGAGAACGAATACACGCGCTACGGCTTCCGCGATTTGATCGCCAATGAGGCCGCCACCATCTACAACGCCGATGCGCAGATCCTGGGCGGCATAACAGAGTTCATGAACGTGGCTGCGCTGATCGCCGCGCATGACCTGCATATCGCGCCGCACGGCGATCAAGAGATCCATCTGCACCTGGTTGGCGCCATCAGCAACGGCTTGATCGTGGAGTTCTATCGCGAGACCGTGGATGTCAACCGCGGCCAGATCTTTGAAGAAAAGATGACCTTGGATGAAGACGGTTATCTGACCATAGCCGATAGGCCGGGCTTGGGTGTCACGCCGAATTACGACTTTCTGGAGCGGCACCGCGTTTCTTGAGCGATCAACCGTTGGAAAGGGTGAAACAATGTTCCAAAAACCATGGACCGGGGTACTGCCGGCGACGCTGTGTCCCTTTAATGACGACGACTCGATTGACGAGATCGGCCTGCGAGAATACGTTCAGTATCTGGCTTCGGTGGATGGCATCACCGGCCTGGTCTGCAACGGGCATACCGGCGAGGTCATGTCCCTGCGCAATCATGAGCGGGCGCGCGTCACCGAGATCATCGCCGACGAAGTTGGGCGCAAGGTCAAGGTGGTCTCCGGCGTTTGCGCCGAAGGCAGCGACGAAGCCATCGCGCAGGCGCTTGCCGCGAAGGACGTCGGCGCCGACGCCATCCTGCTGATGCCGCCGCATCATTGGCTGCGCTTCGGCAGGACCAGCGAAACCGCCGTGGGTTTCTTCGAAGATGTCGCCGAAGGCGCCGATATTGACATCATCGTGCACCAGTACCCGGCCTGGACCAAAGCCGGCTATTCGCTGGCGGAAATGCAGGCCATGGCTCAACTCGACCGCGTCGTCAGCATCAAAATGGGCACGCGCGATATGTCGCGCTGGGCTTATGACTACCGCAATTTGAAAATCTCCGCGCCCGATGTCAGCATCATCAGTTGCCAGGACGAATACTTGCTGGTGACGCTGCTCGACGGCGCCGATGGCGCGCTGGTTGGCTTCGCGGGATTCGTGCCGGAGTTGATCACAGCTTTGGTGAAGGCGGCTTTGAGTGGCGATCTGGAACAAGCCAATATGCTGCAAGACAAGGTGCGTCCGCTCTCGCAGATCGTTTATCGCTTCGGCGAACCGTCGAGCGACGCGCATCAACGCATGAAGTGCGCCATGACACTGATCGGCAAATTCCCGTCCATGCGCATGCGGCGTCCCATTCGTCCGCTGCCGCAGGGTGAGATCGACCGCATCGCCGCCGAATTGACCGAAGCCGGTTTTGACGTATTGGAACGGAACGTCTCCTAGATGGCGCGCGGACAAATCTATTCGTCGGAATCGATCTGTTTTCAAGACGAACGTACCGGCGTCAAAATCAGGCAGGTCACTGATCAAGCCTCGATTCATCACCATCCATTTTTTATCGTCCCGGCTTACGACGATGCCATGCAGCGCTTGATCTTCGTCTCACATCGCACAGGCCGACCGGAGATCTTCGCCGAAGAGCGCGCCAACGACAATTTGATCCAACTGACAGAGCGCGAGGACATCGGCGAGTATTCGGTCTATCCCTCGCACGACGGACGCTACGTCTATTTCACCGCTGGCACGGGCGCATACCGAGTCCATACCGAGACCCTGCGCGAAGAGCAACTGGTCGACTTCGGCGAGATCAGCTTGCGCGAAGCGGGCATGGTCGCGGACGCCATGGGCACCACGGCGCTCAGTTTCGATGATCGCTACTGGGCGATCCGCTTCAGCGTCAATGCCGAAGCCTGCCTGGCGGTTGTCGATACCAGCAGCGGCGAGCGCGAGGTCATCCTTAAGCGAGATACCATCGCCCATCTCATGTTCTGCCCCGATGATGCCGACCTGCTCTATTATGCCGGTCCCCTCAAGGATCGCGTCTGGATCCTTAAGCGCGACGGAACAGGCAACCGCCGCCTCTACCAGCGCGCGCCGGGCGAATGGATCACGCACGAAAGCTGGATCCCCGGCCGGCGCGAACTGGCATTTGTCGATTGGGACAAGGGCATCCGCGCCATCAATGTCGATACCGGCGTCGAGCGGCGAGTCGCCTCTTTTAACGCCTGGCACGCCATCTGCAATCGCGATGGTACGATGATGGTCGCCGATACCAATTTCCCTGATATCGGCTTGCAACTGTTTAACCCGCTGGACGGGGCGGGACTTCCAATCACGCTCTGCTATCCCGGCGCCAGCAGCGAGGGCGCGCACTGGAACGGTCCCTTCCCCTATGAAGACGGTCCGATCAAGGTCCACGCGCCGCAACATACTCACCCGCATCCCTCGTTCTCGCCGGATAATCGCGCTGTTGTCTACACCAGCGACAGAACCGGGCATGCGCAAGTTTATGAGGCGGAGATACCCGACGCAATCAAGGAAAGGCTGCAAAATGGCACGGAATGAAAAGCTGCGCGTGGCGCTGGTCGGCACGGGCAATCGCTCCAAAACAACCTACCGGCCGCTCTCCGACTATTTGAAACCCTGGATCGAGCTGGTGGCGGTCTGCGACCCGGTCAAGGGCTCGGCTGATGAATTCGCCCAGTCGCTTGGCGTACCGGCCTTTTATGATCTCAAAGAACTGGTCAAGGCGCGTCCGATGGAAGCGGCTTTCGTGGTCAGCCCGATTCCGTCTCATCACTCGATCTGCTGCTATCTGCTTTCCCATGGCATTCACGTCAACGTCGAGACGAGCATGTGCAGCCTGCTGATTCAAGCGCAGGAGATGGCGCAGGCGGCGCGCAACAACGATGCGGTCTTGCGCATCGCCGAGAATTTCTTCCGCTTTCCCTTCGACCGCATGATGAAGTTGATCGCCGAAGACGGATTCATTGGACCGGTCAAGCGCTTGACCTGCTGGCACGATCACACCGGCTACCACAACAACTCGCGCTGGATCCGCTTTTTCGGCGCGCACCCCAGCGAGGTTCAGGCGATATCGCATGTCATGCCGACGGACGGGCACTATCAGTTGGCGCATCGCTATCACGAATCGGAGAAGTACCGCGCGCATTTTTTCTGGTTCCCCGATGAGGCGTTGGTCATTGACCACGCCGGCAATATCAAAAGCATGCTGGGCCGCTATCCGCGGCCGGGGTATACGGAACTGGCGGGATCGCGCGGCGCAATCGTGCAGCAAGCCGGCGAAGGCTGGCACGGCATCGGCGAGCTGCGCTATTGCACCGATGAGGCTCTGGCAAATGGCGGACGTCACGACCTGGTCTACCCCATCGTGCATTTGGGCGATGGGCGCGACTGGCTGTCCTCGCATGTCGATCTGCCGACAGGACGCATCGAATACGTCAATCCCTATCGTCTGGGCGCAAGCGCCTATCATCGCCGCAACTACTACAGCAGCGCAGTGATCAGTCATATCGTCGACTTCGCTGAAACTGTGCGGGGCATCCGCACATCCGAATACAACGACGAAGACGCGCTGATGGCGATGATGATGGACGTCGCCACGCGCGAATCCGCCCTGCAAGACGGGAAACGGCTATCCCTGCCGCTTGAGGGCGATCTCGAATCCGAGGCGGCTATGCGCGCTGAGTTGAAGCAACTCTACGGCGTCGATCCGTTGGATATCGAGGGCATGCTGGACATTAGCTATGCGCGGCCCTAGTCACAAGCGCAGCCGAAAACATGAGCGAGGAAATGTCGAAAACTCGAAGAACTGGCAGCCGATCCGCCTTCTTTTTCAGACGGACAGCATTCTTCGCGCATCGCGCCGATCCGCGATTTTCCTATTGCTTGTACGTGCCCGATGAAATCCGGCAGATCTGCGTCTATGTGCATGGGACTTACCGAGACGCTGCCTCTTTTCGCGATCATCTCAGCGATTTCGCGATTAGGAATCGCGTCCTTCTGGTCTGCCCGCTCTTCCCGGCCGGCCTCATTGATCCCGACGATGTCGACAACTACAAGCAATTGCTTTACCGAGGCATTCGCTTTGACCTGATTCTGCTGAACATGCTGGAAGAGATCCGTGAGCGCTATGACGTGGCGAATGATCGCTTCATGCTCGGTGGGTTTTCTGGCGGAGCGCAATTCGCGCATCGCTTCGCCTATTTGCATCCAAGGCATGTGCGAGCGCTTTCGCTGGCGGCGCCCGGTCGAGTCACGCTTCTTGACGATTCGCTGGATTGGTGGAGTGGCATCCGCGATGTCGAGCAACTCTTCGGCCAAGGCATCCACGCCGACTCTCTGCGCAATTTGCCCATTCAGTTGCTTATCGGCGAAAACGATGACGCTGATATCACAGTTGTCGAAGGCGATACCAACTGGGCGCCCGGCGCGAACCGAGCCGGCATCACGCGCCGCCAACGTCTGGAATCGCTGTATCGGCAATACCAGCAGATCGGCTGCGACGTGAGGATTGAGGTCATGCGGGACTGCGGCCACGATTGGCTGCCGCTGCGTGACGCGACAATTCGCTTTTTTGAAGTATCAGCAAAAACGCTGGACTGAGGATGCCAAAGCGTTCGCGACCATGGCGCCAAAATAAACGGTAACTAGATCCTCGAACGCGTCCCACCATCCCTTGGGTCCTAGATGTCACCTTCGGTGAGGATCATTCCCGCATCCGAGACGGCGAAAGTTCCGAAAATATGGCAACCTTACGCGTTATAGACTTGAATCTGCTCAAACGCGATACAAGTTCTGGTGAAAAATTTTCAAACCTATTGTGTTGGTGTCCTTTCTGGGAAACTGGAGATTGGAGATTGGAGATTTGCAGGAAGCAATCTTCACTTTCTAGTCTCTAATCTCCTGATACGCGGCAATTTGGGCGTAAATAGCCGTGTCATCCGCCACCATCCACTCACTTGCGATCAAACCATCATGTAATTCGAAATGGGAGATCCCCAGTATGGCTACGGGGGCATTCGTTGGCGCTCCATATCGACCGTGCCCACTGTGGGCGCCGCAGAAAGTCCAGCGTATTGCCACCCTAACAGCCCGATCATTCTGTTGGCGAACGATGACATGATGCGGCTCGAAACGTCCGTCTGGCAGAGAGGCCGTTATGCTAGCAACCATATTGCTTACTGGTTCTCGACCGTAGCTAAGATGACCACTTGGCCCTTCAAACCGCGCCGCCGCCGCATATTGTTCAGCAACCACGTTAAGGTGCTTCCCATTCCACAGCGCGTCACAGGTGTCAATAATGCGGTTGGCGATGGCTTTATCACCCAGGATGGTCAACCCATTTTCGTCCGCCCAGCGATGGCGCATTGCTTCATTGCCAATGGCATACGCTTTGGGATTGTTCTTACCCAGGGAAAGGCCATGGGCCACCGGATCAATGCCGAGTTGTTGGACAAATGAAGCGTGGTCACGCAGTTTCCATTCCTCCACGACCTGGTTGTCGCGGCACAGGCAGTCGGCAATACCCAACCCTTGGTAAGCGCGTCCAGTTGCCGGGCCTAACTCGCTGTCGCCCATGTGCAATCCTACTGAACGAACGCGATGCGATGAATAGAAACCGCTGGCCTTGTCGCCAATGATTACATCATCGGCCAGTGGTTTCCGCCTGGCAAAAACGTGCATCTGCTCCAGGGTTTCATTTAGTATTTCTTCTGCCGTGTTCATGACACCATGCGGGGACCGTATCGGGCACACAGGCGCATACCAATCACGAATGCGTCCCACGTTCTCTTCTTCCCAAATGATGTAGGTAATATCGATGATATATTGCTCTGGCGTTTCGAATTCCGGAGCAAAGCTCTGCATACCCATAATGATCTCCATTCCAGCTTAAGCTTTTCATTCCTGTCTGGGATAAATGACACTAGCGCCCTTGAGCACCGGATCAAAGGGTCTTATGCTACTGCATCGCCTCAAGAGATTGGGAGAGGGCAGGTTCACTGTTTGAAGGCGTTGCATAATTGCTGGCCACAAATCTGCTAAAGATCCCGATGTGGTCATGCATGGCCTTCCGAGCCTTATCGGCGTCGCGATCCTTTAGCGCCTGCAAAATTGGAAGATGTTCCTGATCAGCCCGGTAGTTCTCTAGCGATCGCTCATACATATGGCGCTGCAGTGGCGACAGCATGTCAGCGACAACCTGAAGAATGTGGCGCAGAGCCTCGTTCTGGGTTGCCTCAGCGACTGCCGCATGAAACTGTGTGTTCAAGTGAAAGTCGGTGGCAGGGTCTTCTGACAGCTTCATTTCTTCGACGATGCCCTCGATGCGGAGAAGCAAGTCGTCTTCAATGCGTTGGGCCGCCAGTGCGGCAGCCTCAGGTTCTATTAGATCGCGCACCTCCGCCAGTTCCTGGAGGGCCGCATGCCTCAGAGAGGCTTCGAGTTCGGCAGCAGTTGCATGTCGGTTGCGCCGAATCATCGGCCCGACAGCCATTCGCTTGCCAGGTGTCACAGTGATAGCGCCTAGGGCGACCAAGCGCTGAATGGCCTCACGGAGCGAAGTGCGACCAATGCCGAGCTGACTTATTAGATCTGCCTGTGATGGAAGATGGTCTCCGGGCCTCAGCCCTTGCTCGGCAATGATGACCAGTATTGCATCCACAGCCTGATCCACGAGGCCAGCCCGCGCCAGAGACTTTGAATTTGACATCATACTCACTTATCCTCAACACTAGAATCTCTCGGGGCCATCGCGCCTTGAGTTCCTAGCATGTGCCTATCCGCCCTCTCACGGGTATACAGGCGTGCTTTGCACTCCGCTTTCGAGAAGCTCCATATACTTCTGATTCAGTAATTGCGTGATGGGACCTGGCTTGCCGTGACCGATCGTTCGCCCATCCACCTCCCTGACGGCAAAGATGCCGCCCGCTGTACTGGTCAAGAAGACCTCGTCCGCGTTGTAGAGGTCGAAGGCTGTCAATCTGCCCACTACGGTTTCCATTCCCTCCGCCGCCGCCAGCTCTATAACAGTCTGCCGAGTCACGCCGACGAGGATGTTCTCGCCTGGGGTGTACAATACGCCTTGCTTCGCGATAAACACGTTGTAGCCCGGCGCCTCGGCAACGTAGCCGCCGATGTCAAGCTCGATAGCCTCGTCGAGTCCGGCTTCATTTGCCTCCATGCGCATCAGGATGTGATTCAAATAATTGCAGCACTTGATCTTTGAATCCAGGCATTCTGAAGGAATCCGGCGCATTGATGATATGCCAGCCCGAAGGCCTTCGTCTTGTACGCCACTGTCTGTAAGGCTGAGATAGGGGATGGCAAAGGCGATCAGATTCGGCGTGCAGTTGTAGGGACTCATCAGGGGCATACGTCCCACGCCGCGCGTTACAAGTATTTTGATATATGCATTTTCGAGTTTGTTGCGTCGCATGAGCTCTAGAACGACCCTCCTCACGCCTTCCTTGTCGAGAGGGACCTCAATCTTCAGCGCGTGAGCGGATTCGAATAGCCGATCCACATGTTCGTCCAGTTTGAACACCTTGCCGCCCCAGGCGCAGGCCGTATCGTATACGGCGTCACCATAGAGCACCACATGGTCGAAGACAGAGATCCGAGCCTCGTTTTCGGGAACATACTCCCCACCAACGTAGACCTGGCGCTCCGGACTGCCTGTACCTATATTCATCGCTTTCGCCTCCATGTGTGCTTTTGTTTCGTCTTTTATTGTCGGCTGCCCGACGGACAGATTGAGGCCTTATGCGAATCGGTCATGGTGAACACAGGCCTCGCGACTATCGTAGTCGAAGCAAACCTATCAGCTATCTGCTATCTGCTATCACTTTACTCGAACGAGCTTGCTCGGTCAAGCGGACCAATTCGTTGCTGTTTTTCCGGCCAAACTCAGCTTAGCAAATTCATGGACATGCCTGATTCAATGATACCGCAGCCGTTGCCGCCCACACCAGCGACGAGAAGCCGGATCGCTGTTTGCTTCAACTGTGGTGATGTTGCGATGGTCCCACCGCGCCAACCTGGACAATCCGGTGCTGAGACAACTGGGAATAGCTTTCTAGTCCGATTGATCGCCTTCAATACCGCTTTCGTGATGCGCCTTGTTTCGTGAAGGCGGCGGAAGTGATGTGCGGTGCAGTACGTTGACCAAAATGGATGACTTGACCGAGCACGGACATTTGCGTACAATGATAGCAGATAGCTGATAGCTGATAGGCAAGTTGATGGCTACAACATCCGCATGGTATTCGCCTTCATCGCCCAAGCCGCCTCAGTTCTTTGACAGCGTGGAGACAGACTGATAGCTGATAAGGAACGACAGTAGTCTGTTTTTCAAGAAACACATTTAAGGAGGAAAGGAAATGTTTAGCTCAAACAAGAGTTTTCTGTGGATAACGTTAATCTTAATCGTTACCGTGCCGGTGTTTTCCATCGCGCTCTCCCAGTCCGCTGACCCTATGGCCTGCAACCTCGAGGCGCCCGAGTCTCCGACCACCATCAACTTCATTGCCTGGGCGGGTCTCAGTATATTTTTCTATAACGACGAGTTTGCGAAGTGCGACGACGTGGAGAACCTCGAGTTCGACGCGCAGATCTTGGACTTTTCAAGCGTGGTGGAACAGGTTCGCCTGGCGCTGTCCGCGGGCGGCGAATCGCCTTACCAGATCGTGCATGCGTCCAATACCGAGCTCGTCGAGTGGGGTTTCGCGGGCTGGCTCCTGCCGCTAAACGATTTGATTGATAAATACGGTGAGGAGTATGACTTGGACGATCACTCGGCCACCGCATGGGAGGGCGCCACCATTGACGGGCAGATTTACGGTATTCCGTTTAGAGCCAACACGCTGCATCTCTGGTACCGGTCGGACCTATTCGAGGAATATGGCCTGGAACCGCCGAGCACGTACGATGAGGTGATGGCGGCCTGTGAGGTCCTGAAGGATGAGCCCAGCATCAATCTTCCCTTCACCATGCAAGTGCATGCCGGCTGGGCCTGGGACATCAGGTTCTTCTCCTTCATCCGGTCCTTCGGGGGAGACTACCTCAACGACGACAACACGCCGGCGTTTAATGGTCCGGAGGGCCTCGCCGCCGCCACCAAAATAAAGGAAGTCATCGACGCCTGTATGGGGCCCGAAGGCATCACCTACAGTATCGATGATAGCGCGAACGGTCTGGCGAACGGCACAATCGCGTTCATACATACTTGGGCGGGTCAAGGCGCTATCTTTGAGGATCCTGACACATCGAACGTAGTCGGCCTGATTGAGTCCGCGCCCGCGGCCGCTCCCAACCCCGGAGGTCCGCTGGGAGGCAGTGCCTGGCACGACTACTTCACCATTCCGGCGACGAGCGATGTTGACCCGGATCTCGTCTTCCGGGTAATCATGGAGGCCACGGATAGGCAGAGCCAAGAGGAGGGCGCGAAGATTCATCCCATGACCCGCTTGTCCGTCCCTGAACAACTGTCTAATGCGGCGGCTATCAACGAGACCATCGT
>DAOULD010000158.1:0-2476 GCA_034420635.1 Anaerolineae bacterium
TGAAAAAGGAACGCGTTGTCATCATTGGTTCCGGTCCCGCCGGTTTGACCGCGGCGCTCTATACCGCCCGCGCGCAATTGGCGCCGGTGGTAATTGCCGGGGCTCAATTGGGCGGACAAGTCGCCATTACCCACGAAATTGAAAATTACCCGGGCTTCCCCGATGGCTTGAGCGGTCCGGAGCTGGTCGAACGCATGAAAGAACATGCCGAGAACTTCGGCGCGGCCGTCGAGTTTGATTTGGTCGAGAGCGTCGACTTCAGCAATGGCTCGCCCTTCCACATCAAGACCTACGGCGAGGAGTACCTGGCAGATGCCGTCATCGTGACCATCGGCGCCGATCCGCGCAAGCTGGGCGTGCCGGGCGAAGAAGCATTTACCGGCACGGGCGTCAGCTATTGCGGCACCTGCGATGGATTTTTCTTCCGCGGCAAGGACATCGTCGTGGTCGGCGGCGGCGACTCGGCGCTGGAAGAAGGCATCTTCCTGACGCGCTTCGCCACCAGCGTCAACGTCATTCACCGCCGCGACGAACTGCGCGCTGGCATTCAATTGCAGACCCGCGCCTTCAATAACGAGAAGATCAGCTTCATCTGGAACAGCGTGGTGGAAGAGATCATCGGCGATGCCGAGGGCGGCGTCAACGCAGTGCGCTTGAAGAATGTCGTCACCGGCGAAGAGACGATTCACCCGACCGACGGCGTCTTCATCTTCATCGGGCACGACCCCAACAACGCCGTCTTTGGCGACCAGATCGCCCTGAACGAGAACGGTTATATCATCACCGATCAGCGCTATCGCACCAACGTGGAAGGCGTCTTCGCCGCCGGCGAGATCCAAGACGAGATCTGGCGGCAAGTCGCGACTTCGGTGGGTCAAGGGACCTCGGCAGCCATGTCCGCGATCGGGTGGCTGGAAGCCAACGAGGAGCGCCTGCAAGCGCTCGATGCGCTGCCGGCTGCTGGGGATTAAGGCAGGCGCCGGATATAGAGGAACTGTCCAACATAGCAAGGGCGAACTTCCGAGAAGAGATCACTCGTCCTTGCTTGTAGTCAACTTTTCAAGTACACGTCTGATTTCGCTGGCTGAGATCTTCGCCACCTCTGACTTTGAATAGATCAGTAGAAGGAATACCTCGTCAGCCCGCGGAACGTAATAGATGAGGCGGAATCCGCCTTGTTTTCCGCGCCTTGCGGACCGGTTGCGCAGTCGGTGCTTGAATACGCCAGCGTAACCTACATCCGGCACTTCATCACCGGGGCGCTGGCCATCGCGCAGTTGCAATACAAATGAACGAACTTCATCAACTACCGAAGGGTATTTGCGTTTTAAGTGTTTGATTTGTTTACTAAAATCGGGTGGTATGTTAACGGTTGTTGGCATCGTCCGGTGGTTCGCTGTCAATCTCGTCCAGCACTTCCAACGCAGGACGATAGTCCCCTGCCAAGACCTCTTCCATGCTTGTCTTCAAGCTCTCCAGCAGTTCAGCTTTTGTCCGATCATGCTCGGAATGATCGGCCAAATTCTCCTCGGTTTCTTCGTGACTCGAGAGACGTCTTTTCGAAATAGGTGTCGTCGTCATATTGTTCAGCCTTTCTAAGTCGGTCGAGGACTCCACTGTATAATAACATGCTTTCAGGCGCATCGGCGAGCGCCCGACGCGCTGCCAGCTACGGGGGATTGAGGCGCTAGTCAGCAGTCCAACGCCGATGCGCCTCACTTCAGCGCCGGGCCGGGGACGCGGTTCATCCTGATCGGCTCGGCATCGCCTTCGTAACGAGGCCACAGAGGTTCAATCAGGTCCCGGTTCTGCTCGTACCAATTCAGCGGGATCTCTTTCTCCGCCAGGAAAGCCTGGATGCTTTCCGGCAGTTCATCAAAGGCTGGATAGTACCAAAGCGTGATATTGGTCCGGCGCTGGCGAGAGCGGTTGCCGTGCGCGGCGTGGAGCAGCCGCGCGCTGCCCATGACCACGTCGCCCGCTTTCACTGGCACATCGACTTCGCCCTCGGCTCGCTGGTATGCCAGGTGCGCCGGATCTTCCATTCGACCCAGTGCCTCCCCATGCGCGTCCGGCAGCGCATCGTGCAGCGGATGCCGCTTCAGGTGCGAACCCGGAATTAGCCTCAGACAGCCGTTCTCCGGCGACGTATCGACCAGATAAATCATCAAGAAACACTGAATGATTTGCGGCGTATAGCTGACCGGATCGTCCCAAAAGCGCGCGTCCTGGTGCCAAAAGAGCGGCGGACTATCCGCGGGCTTGCTAATCACGAATCCGCTTGTCCACTTTGGGTTCTCAAACCCCAGGTTCGCCAGCGCAGCCAGAATCGGCGGATAGGCGACGAGCTTGGCCATAAATGGATCTTCGAAAACCAAAACCAGACTGCCTTGAGAGCGCATGGCCTCGAAATGAGCGGCCTCTTGCCGCGCCAGCATTTTGTCCGTGACCGTTCGCAACTGCGCCAGCATTTGGG
>DAOULD010000159.1:0-14995 GCA_034420635.1 Anaerolineae bacterium
GGAGTCGCGTTTACCTCGATGCCTTTGTTGGCGAGTTTCAATTGCTCGAACAATGTCGGCACAGCATCTTGCAGAATTGACAATACGTCGGCGACATCATCGGCGGGCATTTCCTCCACGCCTATTTCAATCAACAGATCCGCCGCTGCCGTCGGCGCCGCCGGCATGTCGCCAGCTACCTGAGCCGGGGGAGCTTTCCATTTATCCGCCATCTTCATCAGCGGATAAGCCAAAGCCTCCCGCTTTTGAACGTACTCTTTGGCGATCGTCCGGGTCATTTCGCGCATACGACGGAAGTAATGCGCGCGCTCGGTGACGCCGATAGCGCCGCGGGTATCCAGGACGTTGAAGAGATGGCTGCACTTGAGCACGTAATCGTAGGCGCTGATCAAGGCGTCGCCTTCCAAGGCGTGTGAATACTCGCGTTCATAGGTATCGTAGACCTGCTTGAGCGCGCTTACATCGGCGACATCAAAATAATATCGACAGTGCTCGACCTCTTCGTTGAACATCATGTCGCCGTAGTTTACGCCGTCCAGCCAATCGATCTCCCAGGCGGAGTCCTTCCCCTGCAAAGCCAATACAATTCGCTCGATCCCATAGGTGATTTCCACGCTTACCGGATCCAGCGTCATGCCCCCCGCTTGCTGAAAATAGGTGAATTGCGTGATCTCCTGGCCGTCCAGCCACACTTCCCAGCCGAGCCCCCAAGCGCCAAGCGCGGGCGATTCCCAGTTGTCTTCGACAAAGCGAATATCGTGTTCCCGCTGCGTGATGCCCAACGCCTCCAACGACGCCAGGTAAAGCTCTTGGGGATTGCCCGGATCCGGCTTCAGGATGACTTGATATTGATAGTATTTCTGCATCCGATTGGGATTTTCGCCGAAGCGGCCATCATCCGGTCGGACGCTGGGTTCGACGTAAGCGACGCGCCAGGGTTCGGGACCCAATACGCGCAGGGTCGTCGCGGGATTGCCGGTGCCCGCCCCCACTTGCACGTTATACGGCTCCCAGATGACGCAGTCCTGCGCCGCCCAAAACTCATGCAGTTTTAGAATGACCTGCTGGAAATTCAGGGGATTCGCCATGACTCTCCTTGCTGCCTGCGCTAGCGGGAAGTAACGCGCTGCATTATACGAGCCCGGGAGACAAATAACGAGGGGGACGAATCAGTCCAGAACGAGCAAGTCAAGAGGCTGAACCTAGTAAGTGCAAGTAAGTAATGAGAATCTGAAAAAGCAACGAGGTGTAGGGGCGTTTCGCTGAAACGCCCGAAAACAGTTAGTGAAGGAACGGGCGGCACAGCGTGCTGCCCCTACAGCATACGCATTTTTTCGCACAACTAACTTGGAATTACTCTGTTTAGGAACAGCCTCTTTGTCTGAGCCGCCGGCAAGGTAGCGCTTCGACTTATTCGCCCGCGGTCTCGGTCGCGCTCTCTGCCTCGTCCTCGCTAATCCGCAGAAGATCCGCCTGGTCCAGATCGCTAAAGGCGTCGAGCGCGTAGGCACGGACAGTCACAAAGTAATCCGATGTTGAAGCTTTCAAGACAATATTGCCGTCTTCTTGTTTCGCGCCGAAGGATAGCGTGTAGCTGTCGGTCGTGTAGGACAGGGTATCTTCGGCGGCCTCAGTTTCGTTCTCCTCGCCCTCCGAATCGTCTTCAGCGCTCTCCGCATCCATCTCGACAATCTGCCGGTACGCGACTTCAACCGTGACCGTCGGTTCGGCCAGGCTATATTCGTCCAGCAGGACCCGACCGAGCGGCTCAACCATCCGAATGGAGGAGGCGTTGCGCAATATGCTCGGCATCAGGGTATCTTCAAAAGTTTCGCCTTCTGGCAAGCCCAGGTATCGCCAGGTCCCGCCATCAGGCTCGAACTCAAAACTGCCATTGGCATTGGTCACCTTGATCCTGATGACGTCTTCTTGCGGCACGCTGACATAGCCCGTGTCAATCCATCCGGATACCTGGGTTGAGGCTTCCCAAGCGCTGAGACCCGTCCCCAGATAAGCCCGGTTTTCGCCCCCAAGGCGCGCGTAAACCGTATCGGCGCCGGCGCCCCCGCCAAGATAGAGCACGCTCGTCTCGTCGCCGCTGGCGATGCTCAGTTTGCGCCGGAATGCCTCCTCAGCCACTTCGAGCCGCGGGAAGTTCGCCGGATTGCTCGCGACCAGTCGACCCGTATCCAGTCCCGCGATGCTGGCCAGCAGTTCATCGGCTTTGTCACCCTTCACCGGGAAGTCGCCAGCCTCGGGCAGCGCCCAGCCATCATCGCGGCGCGCGATTCTCAATGAATTGTCGAGATCATCGGCGATGACCAACTCCAAAACATCGTCAGCCTTGAATCCCGGCAAAAGGGGCTGCGCAGCCCGGTCTTCGGTACCCGTTCTGGCAGCAACCGAAATGGCCAGCACGACGATCTGAACAACGAGCGCCACTGCGAGGGTGATATTGCTTCGGTTCAGCATCATGCGCCTCCTTCGGTTATGCCGGCACCCTCATTTGGAGCGTCAACTGTTGCTTCGGCCGGCGCGATCAGCGCGATAGGTTCTTCGGCGCGGCGCTGCATTTGCCAGAATACGCCGATCAAAACCAGCCCGACCAGAGCCACAGCATAGTTCATCAGCACCCACTGATTCTGCTGCTCATCCGGTATCGACGGCAGAATGCGCGCTGCGCTGCCCCGGCTGCGAATAGAGGCCAGGGATAGATCTTCGGTCAGCCAATCGATGGCGTTTGCGAAAAGCTGCAAATTGCTGGCGAAACGGTCGCCGCCAAAGTTCAGAGATATCTGATATACGTTGTCATTGATAAACTCCGAACTGCCCAAGACGATCAATCGCGTATTCCCGGGCGATTGCTCGATCAAACCGATTGCGTCCGCCTCAGCAGTCTCTCCCTCCGCCGCGATTTCGCCCCCGTCTTCGATTTCGAAGGGCGAATCCTTACCGAGGAAAAAGCTCTCAAATGAACCTTCCACCAAGACCGCCAGCGGGAAGGGTTTCTGGTCGCTCCCTATCATGAAGCCCAATTCGGGGAACAACTCACGATCGGGCTGCAAGTTGCTGTCGCTGGTCTCCCAGGAAGCCGGGCTCGAGCGGATCAGTTCGCTGGACCTGGCGTTTGCCAGTTGAGACTCCTCGACGACGACCGGCGAGGCCCAGTTCATGGTGACAAAGGGCAAGCTATTGACAATGCTGCTCTCAAGATTGAGACCGCTGGGGCGGACATCGATAAAGAATGGATAGTCCAGAGCCTGTACTTCTGTGACGACCATATCACCCAGATCGCGCTGCGTCTGCATAGGGAATGGCGCATTCTGTCGATCCATCACCAGAGTTTCGCCAAGGGCAATGCCATAGCTGCGCAGCATCTCCGCAATGCCATTTTCATTGACGTCTAGCATCAGCGTACCTTGTATAGGATCAAGGCCGAGGCGATAGTGTCCGACGGCGGCGATAACCGAACCGCCGCGCATGATGTACTGGTCAATGGCGTAACGCTGCAAGTCCGTCATGCTGTGAGGCGCGATCAAAATCAAGACATCAAGATCGCCGGGGATCTTGCCGTCATCAAGTGTCAGTCGGCGCACTTCATAGGATTCGCGCAAGCTGTCTTCCAGGATCGCATACTGCTGCAAGTTCGGCATCTGACGTCCGAATTGGTCAATCCCTTGCCCGGGCGGCGTCCACAAGCCGATCACTTTTAGAAATCCCGAGGACGAGCGCTTTAAGGCTGCTTCGATGGACTTGCGGATCTCGGCTTGGCTTAGCTCGCCCGAGGGGAAGATCACCTGGAAACCGTCCCCGGTCTCCACTACCAGATGCAGGAAAAAAGTCTCGACAGCGAAGAAACTCGTCGCCACCGGCTGGATCTGATAGCGCTCGGCGAGCTCCACTTCGCTGATGTCGGCGTCGGGAGCGGACAGATCGACGATTTCAAAACTGGCTCTGTCCGGGTTGGCGACCGCGATGTCCTCCGCAACTTCCTCGATAGTCCGGCTGACCGCTTGCATAGATGGCGGCAAGGTGGCAGACGTCAGATACAAGGTCAGTGCAGCCGGTTGATCAAACGAGGCAAGCACCGCTTCCAGGCTTTGAAAACCGTAGACAACGCGCTGTATGTTGCTTGTCAGATCGTATTCCAGGTTGCGCAAGCGCACATTGACGCCAAAGGGCGAGTCGATAATCTCGACAATATCCGCGAAGTTGAGCGTCGCGGTCTGGTCGCCGTAAACGATCAGCAGGTCAAAATAAACATTGACCAGGGATACGCCGCCGCGGTCGTTGACTTGCAGCGGCGTCGGTCGAATGCCGTAGATCTGGTTCGCTTCGCGTTCCAATTCCGGATGAGCCAGCGGATCGATAAATGCCAGTTCCAGTTTGCCCTGCGCAGCCAGTTCAAATTCGCGCAAGGTATCCTTGATGCGCGGGACCAGCGGCGACAACAAGGGATGACTCTCTTCGCTGAAATATCCGCGAATCAGGAGCGGTTCCTGCAGTCCTTCCAACAATAGCCGAGTTACCTCGGACAAGCTGTATTCCTTATGCTGCGTGAGATCCAGCCGCCCCGCGCTGGCCGGAGCGATCAACAGGTTGAATGCCAGCAGATTAGCGCCAACTAAAGCCAGACTGATCCTGCCGTTCAATCGACGAAGTCGCAGTTGATCGCCGCTGCTCCAGCGTTTGCTTTCCAGCGACAAGATGTTGGCAGCCAGGAAGAACAAAGTCAGCGACAAATAATAGACCAGGTCGCGCAGGTCAATGACCCCGCGTTCAATGCTTTCAAAGCGGCTGCCGGCGCCAAACAAGCGCAAGATGTCGCCCGTGCTCGCCCCGACGAAATCAGTGATAGCGGGAGAGCCAATTGCCTGAAATAGTCCACAAACGACGACAGTGCCTATGAGCGCCACCAGTTGATTATCCGTTCTCGAAGAGAGGAAGAGCCCGATCGCGATATAACTCGACGCCAGTAAAAGCGTCGCCAGATATCCGCCGATAACCGGTCCCCAGTCGAGATTGCCCAGGCTGGCAACCGTGAAGGGCAGGAACAAGGTCAGAGCCAGCGCCACCGCAACCAGCGTCAGCGCCGACAAGAATTTGCCCGCGACCAGTTCAACCAGCCGCACCGGCATGGTAAGCAAGACCTGCAAGTTGCCGCTGGCTTCTTCACGACTCCACTGATGCATGGTCAAAGCCGCAACCAGCAAGATCATCAGCAGCGGCATCCATTCAAATAGCGCCCGGACATCGGCAATGCCGCGCGCAAAAAACGAATCTACCCAGAAGAAAACGAAGAGCGTCAAGACCAGGAAGACGCCGACAAAGATGAGCGCCATGGGCGAGCCAAAATAGAGTTTAAGTTCCTTCCTGGCAATCGAGAGAATCTTCTTCATCGCGCCCCTCCTATGCCGTAGTCGCCAGTTGATTGAAGAAGGTCTCCAGCGTGATATCGTCGCGGCGAATCTCCCGGACCGCCCAGTCGTTGGCGCGCGCGAGCGCGTAGATGGTCGGGGTGACTTCCAGGTTGCTGGCGATGCGATATGCGGGAAAATCGTCACTCGAGCGGACGGACTTGACCCGGGTAACGCCTTCCATGTTCCCCAGCGCCGCGTGAATGCCCTCGGCATCCGATTGAAGCACCAGCGTAGCGTCGTTGCTCGTGCGCAACTGGCTCAAGTTTTGATCCGCCTTTACCTGGCCATTGATAATGATAATGACGCGATCGCAAATCGCTTCGACATCGGAAAGGATGTGTGAGGAAAACAATATGCTGCTTTCCCGCGCCAATTGCTTGATCAAGGCGCGAATCTCGACGATCTGTGTGGGATCCAAGCCAACCGTCGGCTCGTCAAGAATCAAGAAGCTGGGTTTGTGCAAGATCGCCTGCGCCAAACCAACCCGTTGCCGCAAGCCCTTGCTAAGCGAAGAGATCGGGCGAGTCAAGTAGTCCTGCAAGCCCGCGCCATAGATGGCTTCCGACAGCAACGCCAGCGACTGCGCGGGGGGCACGCCGCGCAAATCGGCGATCATCATCAAGTAGCCCTGTACCGATAACTCGGGATACAAGGGTGTATTCTCCGACAGATAACCGATCCTGGCTTGGGCGGCGCGCAGATCACTCAGGACGCCTTTGCCGTCGATTTCAACCCAGCCGTCGTCGGGATGGAGGAACCCGGTGATGATCTTGATCGCAGTTGATTTTCCGGCGCCGTTAGGTCCGAGGAGGCCCACGATTTCTCCAGGTTCAATAGAAAAACTCACCCCGCGCAGCGCTTCAATCGCGCCGTAGCGTTTGCTGATGTTATGCACATTGATCATACACAGAGACCTTTCTCGCTCGTCCGGGAAAATGTCTGTTCTGTCTGTATCCGCCGCTACAAACGGCAAAAGCCTATAGAACGCGTCGTAGGTTGCAATCAACCACAAAAAACGCACGCTGGCAATCATATGCATCGCGCATAAGAAATGTATATGAAAACTTTTAAGAATTTGTAAATTTTTTTGGGCGCTCAGCTGGACAGGTTTTCCACGCGCGTTTCCGACAGGATTTGCAGATAATGGCTGTAAGCGAACTGCGCGCCGCCAGCATATAAAGCGTTGACAGCCCCGGCTGCTACGCCGCTGCGGATCGCCTCGGCATGGCTTTCGCCGCGCGCCAAGGCTGTCACGATGCCGGCGTGAAGACAATCCCCGCTGGCGATAGGGTCCACCGGTTGGATTCGCGGTGGCGTCGCCTTCAGGAGAACGTCTTTGGCGAACAGCAGCGCGCCTTCCGCCCCAAGCGAAACAACAAGGATCTGGATGCCATCGTTGAGCAAGTCTTTGGCGGCAGCAATGACCTCCGTCCGCTCTTGGGCATCGAATTTCATCGCAGCCGCAAGCTCCTCGGCATTCACCTTGATGGCGAAAGGTTTGGCCGCGATGGCATTGGAAAGCACCCGGCCGCTGGTATCGATCCAGACGCGCTTGCCCAAGTCCTTCAGGCGCTGTATGGCATCTGCCGGGGCATCTGCCGGAGCGCCCTCCGGCACGCTGCCGCAAAAACAGATCGCGCTCACCCTCTGCTTTTCCGCGACTCGACAGACATCGTCGACTAATGCGCGCCAATCAGAGCTCCCGACCTGTCCGGATTCATTGATAACCGTTGAAACACCATCGGCGTCCGCAATGATGATGCAGGTTCTGGTTTCGCCATCGAACCAGGTCCATTCGGCCTCATAGCCCGCTTCGCGCGCCATGGCCGCCACCATGCGCCCGGTATGCCCGCCCAGCAAACCCATCGAAAGCGGTTGACCGCCGAGAATCTTCACAGCCCGCATCATGTTCAGTCCCTTGCCGCCTGGCACGACTACGCCGCGCTTGATGCGCGAAATATGCCCGACGGCAAAATCGGGAACAACCAGCGTGCGATCCAGGGCGACGTTGGGCGTCACGCAGATGATCTTGTCGGTCACTGTTTCGCCTGATTCTCAGCTTGAACGGCGTCGCCCTACCCTAGCCCAATCGTCGGCTGCGGACAAGCCGAGACCTGCGATTGTTCTACGCGACAGTCTGCCACTTTGCCGCTCTTTCACTCCTAGCTACAATACGACGAACCCGGTTGGCTTACTCGTCGCGAGATTTCACGGGAGCTGAGCATGGCCATCTATGGTCGACTCGACGTCCACGAGCCCGCAGGGGCAGTCAAAAGCTATCGTTTATCGAAGGAAGCGACAACCGTCGGCCGCGCCCCCGACAATGCAATCGTCGTTGCTGACCCGTCGGTATCCGACCGACATTGTCGTTTGCAACTGCTGGATGGCTTGATCCATATAATCAATCTCGACAGTTTAACCGGAATCATGTTCGCCGGGTCGCATGTGCGAGACAGCTTGCCGCGCCCGATGAGAGAAGTTACTAGGCTCGCGCTTGGCAAGACGACGATCGTATTCTACCCGAGCGACAGCCAACCGACGCTCCCGATGACATCCATTAGCGAGAACACCCGGCCGATGAACGCCTCGTTTCACGTCGATCTGGAGAAATCCGTCCTTGACGTTTACCCGGCCTCCAGCAGTTCCCTGGAAATCGCCATCACCAACCGGGGCGGGGAGGAGATGCCCTTCACAATTGAGGTCGACGGCTTGCCCAATAACTGGGCGAAGCTGAGTCAATCTTCAGCGCGGCTGGACAGTGATGATACAGCCTTCATTATTTTGAGCGTGGCGCCGCCGCGCCGCGCCGACATCAAGCCGGGCGACTATCCCGCCACGATCGCCATTCGCGCGACTGATAATGATGATTCAGAGGCGCATATGGGGCTGCTGGTCAGGCTGCATGGTTTTGGCGGCTTGAGCCTGGCGGTGGAGCCGGCGCTTGTTCGAGACAGCAAGTCCTTGCGGCTTTTCATGCTTAATCAAGGCAACGAAGACCTGCGACTCGCGATCAGCGCGCAGGATCCAGAAGGCCAACTTGATATTGACCTGATGGAACGCGGCGTTCAGCTCGCGGCCGGTCAGCGCGGGACAGTTTCTTGTCGCGTCGCCGCGCGCAGCCGCCCCTTGGTTGGAAAGTCTCGCAAAATTCCCTTTGCCCTGCTTGTACAGGCTGACAACGACTCGGCCTATCTCGCGGCGATCCCGGCCAGCGTCCTGGTCAAGCCGAGGCTGTCCGCCCGTCATATTGGCGCCGCCCTTGTGCTGATTGCCGCCTTCGCGATGGCGCTTATTGCCTTGCTGGCGCGCGCGGCGCCGCCCGAAATAAGTTCTTTCGCGATTTCGGATTCACAGGTGGCGCGTGGAACAACTGTGGAGTTGACATGGCAAGCCAGTTCCGCCGAGCGCTTTGTCATCGAAATCGATCGAGTGGCGATAGCGACATTGGATGCCGACGCCAGCTTTTTTGCTCTATCCACCGCCGACTACGCTGATCCGATTGAAGTCGCTTTGATCGCTGTAGCGGGCGATATAACGGATATAGAGAAACGACAACTAGACGTCTATCAACCAGTGACGATCAGAAATTTTGAAGCCGATCGCCAGCAAATGTTTCGCAAGGTTGAGGCAGAGTTGGTCCTAACCTGGCGAGCGGAAGGCGCCGTGTCAAGTGACCTGCGCTTTCCGGCGCAATTCAACATTGTGTCCGAAGAAGCCCCGAGCGAAGGGACGCGCAAACTGGTCCTGCGCGGCGTTCCCGAAACGGACTTTGAACTGATTCTCTCCCTTCAGGACGAGATTGGAACGCGCATCGAGGACCGAATCAGCGTCAAAACTGCCGACCCCGAATGCGCCCCTTTGCGCGACCTGCCCTTGTTTGCCGGTCCAGACAGACTGTACGGCCAAGCCAATCTTGCGCTAAGCAACGTGCCGGTACTGGTCCTGGGACGGGCGGGATCGAAGGATTGGATGCTCGTCGAGCTTGCCAGTGGAGAAAAGGGCTGGGGCAGGCTCAGCGACTTTTTCTGCGCCGGCTTTGATCCGACTGCCTTGACCGTGATTACCGCTCTGCCGCCGCTGCCAACAGCGACTCACACCCGGACGCCAGAACCTGCGCTGTCTCCCACAGCCACAGATGCCGCGTCGCCCGCCGCGACAGCCACCGATGCCGAAACATAAGCGCGGCGGCAAAAACATGTTGGCTAATCCGGCTTGACCAAGGGCAAGCCTTCCCTTTCCCAGTACTCGATGCCGCCGATCATTTCCTTTACCCTGTACCCCAATCGAGCCAGCTTGAGCGCGGCTTTAGTTGATCCGTTGCATCCGGGTCCCCAACAGTAAACAACAAAGAGCGTATCTGCCGGGAAAGTATCCATTCGCGTCCGGTCAATTGAACTGTGAGGCATGCTAATCGCGCCGACAACATGCTTTTCCCGGTAAGCGGCCCGAGAGCGCACATCCAAAACGGCGAAACCAGTTTTGCCCTTTTCCATGTCGGCATGGACATCGGCCGGATCTGTTTCATAGCACAGTTTGCTTTCGAAGAATTGCTGCGCGCGTCGCTTGCTGTCAACTCCGGCCGTCTCTTCTTCCTTTACGGATTGCATTTGCATTACCTTGTTTTCGGCTGACATTGCGATAATGATAGGACATCATTGAGTTATTCGTTGTATACGATTTCTGAAAGCGGCTTTCAGATTTTCCGAAGGCTAACTATGGACCTGTATCATTTGAGGACCTTCGTCGCCGTTATCGATTGCGGATCGATTTCCGGGGCGGCACGGCGCTTGGCGCGTACACCATCCTCCGTTAGCTCACATGTGAAAGCCCTTGAACATGAGTTCCAGGTTCACCTGTTCGAGCGCACAAGCCGCGGCGTTTCGCTCACTCATGCGGGGGCGCGCTTGGAAACCTATGCCAGGCAGACCCTACAGGCGGCCGACGAATTCGCCGTTCAAGCCGCATCCTCCCGGCAAGCAATCGCTGGCAGGATAAATGTCGCGTTTAGTGTTTCAGAGGCGCTCTTCGATCTGCCAGCCTTTGCTCTAAAGATGGGGAAGCGCTATCCGGAAATCGCATTGAAGCTCGCGCGCTCAGAGACGGCAAGAATTCTCGATGGCATCATGAAGGACGAGATTGACATCGGAATAGTCTACGGCGAATCTGACGATCCAGAGTTGCGCGCGCATCGCTTGGGACATGCCAAGTTGGTCCTCTGCATGCCATCACAATGGGCTGACCAGATTGATACATCCTGGAATGCCCTGGGCGATTTGCCCTGGATCAACACCGGCGATTATTGCCCGTTTCAGAACCTGCTGGATACCATGTTTCTGACCCATAATATCCAGCCGCCGCAGTATATTAGGTCCGACGACGAGCGCACGCGCCTGCAATTGGTTTGCGGCGGCTTGGGCATTTCGCTGCTCGAGCAAAGCGAAGCCGAGCATCCGGATGTGCGCGCGCTGGACTTGGCGCCGGTAAGTTGCAGTATTTCCCTCGTTTATCGCGCTCGACGCCAGCGTGAGCCAATGATAGGGGCCGCGCGCGAGATAGTGACCGCCTTGAGCCAGTAAGTCGCTGTTTGCCAGACGCCGGCAGAGTCCTATCTTTTCATGCGCACTGGTCTCCACTACCCACCACGCAAGCTAACAATTGCCAGCGCCTATCCTGTCGCGTATAATGGCGCATTCAGTTTATCGCTATTGACAAGGACCGGACATTCGCAATGAGCAATAGACCGCCCGTTTATCCCTTCACTGCAATAGTCGGACAAGATTATATGAAGCTCGCGCTTATCCTTAACGCTATTGACATGCGCATTGGAGGCGTTTTGATTCGCGGCGAACGAGGCACCGGCAAATCGACCGCTGCGCGCGCGCTTGCGGCGCTATTGCCCCAAATCAGCGTGATTTCCGATTCGCCTTTTAATGATGATCCCGGCCGCCCCGAGTCCTGGTCAGATTTTGCGCGGCAAAAGTACGGGGAAACGGACGAAATCCCGGTCGCCAGTCGGCGCATCAGCTTCGTCGATCTACCCGTTAGCGCCACCGAAGACCGCGTCGTTGGCACGCTCGATATTGAAAAAGCCATTCAGTTCGGCGAGCGCCATTTCGAAACCGGCGTCCTCGCCAACGCCAACCGAGGCATCCTTTACGTCGACGAGATCAACCTGCTCGACGATCACATCGTCGACCTGCTGCTCGATAGCGCTGCCATGGGCGTCAACATCGTGGAAAGAGAAGGCATCAGTTTCACCCACCCGGCGCGTTTCATACTGGTGGGCACCATGAACCCCGAAGAGGGCGATCTGCGGCCGCAATTGCTCGATCGCTTCGCGCTTTCGGTCGATGTCACGGGCATCAAGGACGCGGCAGAGCGCATCGAAATCCTGGAACGGCATATCGCCTACGAGAACGATCCGCTCGACTTCAAAGCGGAATGGGAGCCCGTTGACGAACAATTGTCGCAGCGAATCGCCTCCGCCCGCGAGATCATTGACGATGTCACGCATACCACCAGCGATCTGCGCGTCATCGCCAGCATCACGAGCGACCTCCGCGTTGATGGCCACCGCGCCGATCTGGTGATCTTGAAAGCCGCGCGCGCGCACGCCGCCTACGAAGGCCGCACTGCCATCAACGATCGCGATATCACCCTGGCGATCCGCCTGACGATTCCGCATCGCCTCAAACGCGGTCCCTTCAGCGACGCCCAGGCTGACCTCAACGCCGTTGAAGCCTCCGTCGATGACAAACGACAAGAAATCGCCGAAGGCGAAGAAGCCGGCGAATTCACCGACCAAAGCGACGAGCAAGCCGCCCAAAGTAAAAAAAAAGTGACTCCGTAAGCAGCGAAGGCGAGCCGCAAGAACAGGAGCTAAGCCAGACCGAGGCCGCTCCACAGGATGTCTTCCCATCATCGGACGCTCGCTGGTGGGAAGGTGGTCAACAAATCGAATCCAAAGCCGAATTCGAAACGCGAAAGCTCAACACGCAACTGGACCGCATGACGCGCCGGCAATCCGGGCGGCGCTCAACCACGCGTACCGATCGCAAACGCGGGCGCTATGTCCGCGCCAAGCAAGCTAGCGAGAAACCGCGCGACATCGCCTTTGACGCCACCTTGCGCGCCGCCGCCCCCTTTCAAGTCGAACGAGTAGAGCAAAAGCAAGAAACCGGCATGGCTTATGCCCTGCGCAAAACCGACTTGCAAGAAAAAGTGCGCGTACGCAAAGCGGCCAATTTGATCATGTTCACGGTCGACGCTTCCTGGAGCATGGCGGTATCCGAGCGCATGCAGGCGACAAAAGGGGCGATCATGTCGCTCTTGACCGATGCCTACCAGCGCCGCGACCGCGTCGGTCTGGTGGTCTTTCAAAAGGACCGCGCCTCGCTGGTATTGCCGCCGACCAATTCTGTCGTGCTGGCGAAGCAAGCCATGTCGGATATTCCCGTCGGCGGCAAAACGCCGCTTTCCGCCGGGCTGCTGCTGACATACGAAGCGGTCATGCGCGAGAAAAATCTGAATCCCGATGTCATGCCGATGATGATCTTGCTCACCGACGGCGCTGGCAACGTATCGATCAGCGATTCCATCTCGCCACAAGAAGAAGCGCATTCGATCGCCCGCAAAATCCACGAAGCCGAGATCCGCACGGTGACGATCAATATGGAGCACGTCGCCTTCGACCAAGGGCTGGCGCAGCGCCTGGCCGATCAACTTGGCGGTCCCTGCTATACCCTGGCGCAGATCCGCGCCGAAAGCCTCTTGAATACAGTCCGTGCGGAAATGGACAAAATGTAGCACAATTGGTTTAGTTGATCAGATTGTTTCGGGACAGATCATGAAACGGATACGGGTCGTCGAAATCTCGGGCAGCGCCTACAACATGGGCTGGACACACGGAAAGCGCTTCTACGACGAAATTCACATGTTCACAGAAGACCGCGTTCGTCTCTGCCAAGATCCCAACTGGACCGGGCACAGCCTTTCGCGCGATGCCATAATCGCCCTGGCGGAGGCTTGCGTGGTCGAACATCAGCGCTATGCGCCTGATCTGATGGAGGAATTGGCTGGCATGGCGGAGGCCACTGGGCTAAGCCTCGCCGAACTGGTCATCAACAATGGTTTTACCGATTTCATTGATGTGCTTTACAACCTGGGCGGCGTCACTGTCCCCGCCGCGCCGCCGCTGGCATCCGACAACTGCACCGCCTTCCTGGTGCCCAACAACCGCAGTGCGACGCGGCAAGCCTTTTTCGGCCAAACCTGGGATATGCACGCTTCCGCGACTCCCTACGTCATTTTGCTGCGCGGCGCGCCGGAAGGCGGTCCCGAATTTCTCACCTTCACCATCACTGGCTGCGTCGGCATGATTGGCATGAATAGCGCGGGCATTGCCGTGGGCATCAACAATCTGATGGCAACCGACGGTCAGATCGGCGTCACCTGGCCCTTTGTCGTGCGCAAAGTCTTGCAGCAGGACAATCTCGACGACGCGCTCGCATGCGTGACCGACGCCAAATTGGCCGGCGCGCACAATTATCTGCTGATGGACCGCGATGGCGCTGGTTACGAGGTCGAAGCGATGTCGACATCGCAATACCTTCATGCCCTCGGCGACGAGACCATCACCCACACCAATCACTGCTTGATCCAGCAGAACCTTGACGTTTCGAGAGAGCGACCGCCAGCATCCCAGAATAGTTCCGAGAATCGCTTGCGGCGCGCCCGAGAATTATTGTCGAAGGACCAGATTGAGCTTGATGACCTCGTGTCGCTGACGCGCGATGAGCTCGCGATCTGTACGCGCCCAACGCCGCCCATGCACGTGGAGAGCTGTGGCGCTGCCATCATGTGCCCCTCCACCGGAGATTTCTGGTCGGTTTGGGGCATCCCGGCCGACAACGAATACGAACACTTCACCATCTAGCCCCCTTCCCGTAGTGTGGTGTCGGCGCGCCCTGCGCGACCCTCGGTGGTAAAAATCTCTCTGTGCTCTCTGTGTCTCAGTAAGCGGAAGTAAGTCATGCAACGAAATAAGCCGCGTGTAGGGGCGACATATCATGTCGCCCGTCGATGAGATGGCGCGGTTTCGGGCGATCAGATTGGTCGCCCCTACGGGATTCGATTATTTTGTAGTTTTCTATATTTCATCAAATTATTCGCACGACTTACTTGCATTTACTTCTGTGCCTCTGTGGCAAAAAAACCCTTTGTGTCCTTCGTGTCTTGACGGTCAGTGTCTACGCGACCTGTGGTGAAAAAATATCTCGGTGTACTCGGTGCACTCGGTGGTTAAAATCTCTCTGTGCTTCTGTGGCAAAAAAACCCTCTGTGCCCTTCGTGTCTTGACGGTCAGTGTCGAAGGGCTGTGTCGGCGGTCAGTGTCTACGCGACCTACGCGACCTGTGGTGAAAAATATCTCGGTGTCCTCGGTGCACTCGGTGGTTAAAATCCCTCTGTGCTCTCTGTGCCTACTTTCACAACCCCTCTTGAAAATATGCAGAAAACTTGCGATATCCGTCCTTTCTTTGTAAATTTCGATTGCGGTGCGCGATCCCCGTTTGTGC
>DAOULD010000160.1:0-12575 GCA_034420635.1 Anaerolineae bacterium
AAATATAACCACAGAGGCACAGAGCGCACAGAGAAAAGCCATTCAAAATGAAAATTGCGCGCTTTTTTCTACAAATGGTCTTCAGTGACAAGTCACTATCCCTTTTGTTACGCGGATTCAGAGGAGTTTTACCTTGTAAAGAAACTTAAACTTTGTGTTCTTCGTGTCTTTGTGGTGAAAAATAATTTGAAGCGATTGCCCTGGTCCCATAGAATGATTTTTAAGAATCGGAGGCGTTTTATGTTATACTCCATTTACCGTATACATTTTATCGACAGGAGAAGCGAATAATGTTTTCCAGAGTACGCATCGCGCTGATTTTCATCCTGGTTTTGAGTTTGCTAAGCGGAATCGTTGGCGCGCAAGATTCCGTCAGCATCACGATTCGCTGCAAAGCCAGCCCGCCGGAAGAAGACTGGCGCTGCAACAATTTTGCGGAAGTCGAAGCCGAAGTCGAAGCTGGCCTGGGCATCGACATCGAGTTGAACCTCATCCAAGACAATGCCGGATGGGGCGACTACAAGAACGAATTCGTTCTGGCATCGGAAGCGGGCGAAGCGCCCGATATCATCTTGTCGGGCCACGAGGACATTGGCGCCTGGGCGCCGGCCGGGTTCATCATCCCGCTGGATGACGTGATTGGCATGCACAGCGAATTTGATGATATTGTGCCGTCATTGTGGGATTCGCACGGCTACGCCGGTCAGATCTGGGGCATCCCGCAGGACGCGGAAGCACGGCCGATCTTCTACAGCAAGCTGCTGCTGCGCGACCTGGGCTGGAGCGAGGAAGATATCGAGTCCCTGCCTGACCGCGTCGCCGCTGGCGAGTGGACCTTCGCCGATATGCTGGCGACCGCTGAAGCCGCGGTTGAAGAAGGCGTCGTCGACGCCGGCAATGGCTGGTGGCACCGCCCGAGCAACGGTCCCGATTTCCTCTACTACTACTACGGGCATGGCGGCGAAGTCCTCGATATGGAAGGCAACCTGGTGGTGGACAGCGAAGCCTTGGTCGCGACCTATGAGCTGCTGGGCGGCGCGGTGGCATCTGGCGTGCTGCGCTCCGATGTCATCGGGCTGGACTGGAACGAGGTCTGGCATCCGACGGTGGCGCAGGCCGATACCGTGCTCTTCGCTGCTGGCGGCACCTGGAACTGGCCCAACTGGGCGATCAACTACGTTGCCGACAAGGGCGGCGATGAGTTCCTCTTCGAAAATATCGGCCTGACCCTGATCCCGGCCATGGCTACGGGCAAAGCTATCACGCTGACGCACCCGCTCACCTACATGATCAGCAGCGGCAGCGAGCATCCCGATGTGGCTCTGGAGCTGATCGCGGCGATCACGACACCCGAGCACAACAACAAGCACGCCATTGACAGCTTCCATCTGGGCATTCTCAACGCGCAGTTGGAATCCGAGGCTTACGCCAACAACCGCTTGCTGAGCAGCGCGCATTACATGCTTGATCATACGACGGCGCTGCCCAACCATCCGGGTTGGAATGCCTGGTCGAACGCCTACTTCCTCGGCATCCAGGCGGTAGAGACCGGCGAGGCGGATGCGGCAGGCGCGGCCGATATCGCCATCGCGCAGATGCAGAATGAATTGGGCGACGGCATCACAGTGCGCTAAAGCCGACTGTATGCTGTCCGCACAAGTTAAGTAATCGGTATCAAGGGGAGCGGTCCCGCTCCCCTTGACTGGCAAGCAGGGCAAGCTCCGTATTCGCAAAATAATCGGGGAGCGTCCGCCTTTTTAATTGGGTTTCCAACAAAGCGCGAGTTTTACTGATGTCCGAACAAGCAAAAACAGGCGATGCGACAGTTCTTCGGGGCCGCGGCGGAAGCAACGCCCTGAAGTCATATTTGGGCGCCTACGGATTCATGGCGCCGGCGGGCATTCTCGTCATCATTTTTTTCTTGATCCCGGTCGCCATCGTTCTCTACTTGAGCCTCACCAATCTGGCGAGCTCGAATTTCACTTCCAACCTCGCCATCATGGAATTCATCGGCCTCAAAAACTACCAGACATTATTGAACGATCAATTCGCGCGCAAGATTTTCTTCAACACCATCTTTTATGTGCTTGTCACGCTCTCGATCTTTAACGTATCGCTGGCGCTATTGGTCTCTTTGTTAACGACGCATATCGACCGCAGCGCGGGGTTTGTCTTTCGCGCGCTGTGGATCTTGCCGCGCATCACCTCGCCCGTCGTCTACATTCTGATCTGGAAACGCATGATAGCGGAGGCGCCCTTTGGGATTATCAACCAATTCAACGAGGCGCTCGGGCAGCCCACTTACAATTATATTTCCACCAATCCCTGGGTATTCGTGGTTGTCGTCAATGGATTTATCGGCGTGTCCTTTGGCATGATCATTTTCACCTCCGCTATCGAGTCGATCCCCAAAGACCTGCTCAACGCCTCGCTGGTCGACGGTTCGTCGAAGTTGCAGCGCATCCGCTATGTCATCATGCCTTTGATCCGTTGGCCCCTGCTCTTTGTGGTGACGTACCAGACGCTCTCCTTGTTGACGTCGTTCGTGGAGATTCAGTTGTTGACCGATGGCGGTCCCGGACTTTATCGCACGGAGGTCTGGTCCCTGACGGCGTATCACCGCGCCTTGTCGAATTATTTTGGCAATGCCCAGTGGGGTTACGGTTCGGCTTTCGCCGTGCTTTTGGTCATGATCGGCGTCGTGCTCGCGGTGGTTTATATGCGGGTATTTCGCTTTGACGAATTGATTGCCGAGCCTCGGGTGGAAGCGCTATGAAGACGCGCGACGCACTCTTCGACACGCTCAAAGTCAAAGTCGACGAGGGCCGGCAGAGCTTCCCGCAAGACCTGGCGGAAGCCCTGCGCTTCGGCGCGATAAGCATGATTGTTTTGCTCATCGCCGCGTTCGTCTTTAGCGGGATTATCGGCCCGCTTTTTGCCCTGGGCAGCGTCGAAGAGACGGTGATGGATGTTTTGACGCGCCTCGCTTTGCTGGCGCTGCCCTTTGTGGCTTACATCTCCGGGGCGAGCGTCGCCCGCCGCTACACAAGATCCGATATCGCGAAGGCGCTGGGATTGGCTTTTATCAGCACCGCGCTATTGTTCGCGCTCATTTCCGCCGGATATTTTGTTTTTGACTATGGCGTATTCGCGCCGCGGCAATCCCTGCAAATGACGCTGAGCCAGACCGAGGCGGGCATTCGCGTCGATGCCGTCGTCGCCGGTGGCGCGGCCGAGACAGCCGGCTTGCAAGTAGGTGATGTCATCAGCGCGATTCGGCGCGATGCGGTGGATTTGGATGCCTTCAACAAGCGTCTTAGCCAGTCGTTGGAGGGCGACCCGCTGCGATTGCGCTTCACGCGCGGCGACGAGGAACTTCAGGAGACGGTCCGGGTCGTTCTGATTTCCGACAAGCAGCTTGGCGCTCTGTTGCCGGGTTTGGCGCTGGCGCTGGTATTCACCGCGATTATCGTATTTTTGCCCGGTCATTGGGCGCCTTACATTGCGCTGGTCGGTCTGCTATCGCCTTTGATCGTCGGCTATTTTTGGGTGATCATCGCGACGTTCAGCTTCCGCACGGAAGGGCTGGTGCCGCTCGATGGCAATGACAATTTTGGCGGCTTTACCCTGAAGAACTGGGAGTCGATCTTCGTTGGCAATATCGCGGGCCTGGAGTTCAATATCGTCCCTATTTTCATGACGTCGCTGGCGATCGCAGTGGTTATGACCTTCGTGGTGTTATTGGTATCCTCGATGGCGGGTTACGCTTTATCGCGGATGCACTTCCCGGGGCGGCGTTTCTTTCTCTCGTTCACGCTAATCCTTCACGGCTTCCCAGCCATCACCTTGCTCATTCCGATTTTCATTGTGCTGTTGCGGCTTGGGAACATACCGGTCATCGGCGAATTGATCGGCTTCAACACCATTGGCGGCATCGCCTTGGTCATGGTCGCCTTTCAACTGCCGCTGGGCGTCTGGCTGATGAAGGGTTTCTTCGACAACATCCCCTGGGATATGGAGCGTTCGGCGCTCATAGACGGGGCTTCTCGCTGGCGCACCTATTGGGAGATCCTCTTGCCGCAGATTCGTCCCGGCTTGTTGGCGCTGGGCATCTTCGCGTTCATCGGCGGCTGGAACGCCTACATCATTCCGGCGACCTATTCCATCGGCACCGGTCTCAGCAACCTGCCGGTATTCTTGAACGAACTGATTGACGAAACTGCGCCGGTTGATTGGAACCAGGTGGCGGCGGTGGGCTTGTTCCAATTGATACCCATTTTCATCTTCTTTATCTTCGCCCAGGAATACCTGTTGAACATTTATGCCGGCGGGACGAAAGGCAGTTCCTGATACCGATTCGCGCAATAGGACTTGTGGCAGAGCAGGTCAATCGCTTCAAATGGATCAAGGACAATCGAGGTATGGAGTAACTGAAAGTGAAACTAGAGATGGCAAGATAGAGATATGAAAAAACTCGTAGATTTATCAGTTGGTTGTGTATGCAGCTTTTTTGGCGGTTTCATCTTTTTGGTGATCTTGTCCTTTATCGCGTACATCTTAGGGCTATTCACATAACGGGGTTAACATGGGGACAAACAAAGACAAACAAGAAAAGTCCGACAAACCGAAACGTGAGCGTGGGAGACCGCCAGAGTTAGAGCTACATAGTGACGCCAAGGCAGAGAACATAGCCTGGGCGCTTAAAAATACAACTCCGAAAGAGTTGGCAGAACGGAAAAACCAGAAGGCTACGTTGGAGTAGTCGCAGGCGATTCGGCACTGAAGTATTTGATCGCCTTGTTTTTCGTCACTTTCTTGGAACTACTTGAGAAAAAGGTTTTTATTGAAAATACAGGCTTATTTGTTGCTGGAAATCAGATTTGGCGACAGGTCAAAAGTTGTGCTCGTAACTTTTTGGCGCAGATATAAGATATAGAGGAGCTTCACCCTGCAAAGACTTGAACTCTGTACCCTTTGCGCCTTGACGGTCAGTGTTTAGGCGGCCTTTGGCGAAAAAAATAATTTGATGCGATTGCTCTGGGTGGCAGAGCGAGAAAGACGCATGCGATGAAAGTAACAATCGATAATCTCAGCAAGAAATTTGGCGATGTTGTCGGTGTCGAGGATTTGACCCTGCATATTGAAGACGGTGAATTCGTCGCCTTTCTGGGACCGTCCGGCTGCGGCAAGACGACCACGCTTCTTACGCTGGCGGGCATCTATAAACCCACCGACGGGGTGATTAGATTTGGCGAACGCGTTGTCAACACGGTTCAGCCGAAAGACCGCAATATTGGCATGGTCTTCCAGAGTTACGCGCTTTACCCGCACATGACCGTCTTCCAGAATATCGCCTATCCGCTCAAACTGAAGAAAGTATCGAAAGCCGACCAACACGACCGCGTCCGGCAGGTCGCCAACGTGATGGGTATCGGGGAGTTGCTGGATCGCCGCCCGGGACAACTGTCGGGGGGCCAACAGCAGCGGGTGGCTTTGGGTCGGGCTTTGGTGAAAGAACCGGACGTGCTGCTTTTTGACGAACCGCTGTCCAATCTGGACGCGCGGCTGCGGCTGACGATGCGCGGCGAGATCAAACACTTGCAGAAAGACCTCGGCATCACATCGATTTATGTGACGCACGATCAGGTGGAAGCGATGACCATGGCTGACCGCATCGCGGTGATGAGCGGCGGCCATTTGCAGGCTTTTGATTCGCCCGATGAGTTATATGACCGACCGAAGACGCAGTTCGTCGCGGGTTTCGTTGGCAACCCGCCAATGAACTTCGTCGATGTCAGCGTCCAAGCGTCCAACGGCCGCTTCTTCGCCGAAGCGGAGTCGCTTCGTTTGGAAGTACAAGAGGAGCGCGGCGCGGCGCCCGCCAGCCATGATGGTCCGGTCGTGATGGGCATAAGGCCGGAGGACATCCAAATAGCGAGCGACGCGAGCAACGGAACGGTATCGGGCGAGATATTTGTCGTTGAGCCGCTGGGACGCGAAGACCTGATCGACGTGCGCATAGGCCGGCATAGTTTCCTGCTGCTTGCGGACACGGAAGACCGGCACCAAGCCGGGGAGCGCGTCTCGCTCGCCTTTGATATGGAGCAAGCGCAGTTCTTCGACCCGGAAACAGAAAAATCGCTTTTGTGGCAGTGAGGACGAGCCGAGCCTGTCGCCATGCTGGATATGCGCTTGCAGGGGCTTGACCGAGCGGTAGCCTCTCCTTCGGATCATGAGCTCGCCTTGCGCTACGCCGCTTTCATCCGCTTTGACGCGAACGAGCCGTTCCTGCCGTCGGCCGTCGGTTATACTGTCTTCCGCGAGAGCGCTTCATCAGCCTCCTTTCCTCGCGATATCCAACTGAAGGACAGTATCGCCTTTGCCATCGAATACGCCATTTGGTGGGATTGGGATATCGGGCACCTCTATGAACTTGAGCATATCTGGGTTTATGTCGATTGCGACGGGGTTCTGGTCGACACCGAAGCGAGTTGGCATGGCGATTACAATCGGATGGCGGATGATGGCGGGCAGCCCCGTTTTCAAGATAATCGCCCGGCGCTGTATTCAGAACCCGGCAAACATGCTTTTGCCCCCTCGCCCCGTTGGCTGCTGGAAAGAAAAGCCAAGACGCGGGCAAGCTGCGGCCGTCACGCCGGTAAAATGGGTGTGCATGTAACGCCTTTGTTTGAAGGCATCATCCAGGAACGGGTACCGCTGAACAATCGTCTGGTTCACAGCTATCTGGAAGGATTGCGCTTCGAGCCGAGTTTCGATTTTTCAAAGGAGTTTGACCTGCGCGAGGCGATCTTTGTCCCTTGGCGGCAGCTCTGTGAGTGGATACCCCGACGCATTAGCGCCTGGGTTGAGCAACTGCGGGATACGATTCCGCCGGATCAGCGACGTGTGTTGCGAATCGCGCATCGCGGCGCGTCAGCCTACGCCCGGGAAAATTCGGCGGAGGCATTGCGGGCAGCCGCCGCGCTCGGCGCCGATATGGTCGAAATTGACATCCGCGCCACCGCCGATGATGTGCCTGTCGTCATCCATGACAGCAGCTTGAGACGAGTCTACGGCATTGATGGAAATGTCTCGGACTCGAGTATGAATGAGTTGAGGCGCCTGGATACAGACCGGGGCAAGATCATCAGCTTTGAAGAAGCTGTCAGCTTATGCCGCAGCCTGGGCTTGGGTTTGTATTTGGATATCAAGCAACTGAGCGCGCGGTCGGCTCTATCGCTGATGAAGACGCTCGATGAATATGGCTATATGCGAGACACGATCTTCGGCGCCTTCCGGCCGGATTATCTCGCTCATGTAAAGGCGGCTCGACCCGATGCTCAGACTTCAATATTGTTCGGTGCTGTCAATATTGATCCGGTGAAGCTGGCTCAGTCGATTGAGGCGGATTACGTCCATCCCTGCTGGGAAAATCGAGCCGAGCAGCCGCATCGTTTGCTCAAGCCCGAGTGGATAGAGGCGGTGCGGGAGGCGGAATTGGGGATCGTCTGTTGGCATGAAGAGCGCCCATCAGAAATCGCCGCGTTGAAGGCGCTGGGCGTCGATGCCATCTGTTCCGACAAGCCCGAGTTATTGGTGTAGACCTGACCCCTAGCGAGAGGGCAAATGACTGCGGAAACTCTTTTTCCAACCAGCGTGATCGGCAGTTTGCCGCGTCCAAAATGGGTTATTGACCTGCTGCTGGCGCATCAGAGCGGCAGCTTGAGCGATGAAGCGCTGGACGAGGCCATGGATAAAGCCGTGAGCTTTGCCATTGGGCTGCAAGAAGCGGCCGGCATCGACATCATATCGGACGGCGAATGGCGCAGAATCGGTTACTTTGAAGTTTTCGCGCAGATGGTTGGCGGCTTTCGACAAGGCGAATATCAGACTACTTCGCTTGCGCCCGAGGTCGTACCGGATACGGGTTTATCCGCGCCGCAGCAATGGACGCTAAAGGAATTCCAGCAAGCTCTTGTCGTAGAGAAGATGACTTATACGCGTCCGATTGCGGCGGGGGGCGCTTCTTTCCTGCGCCAGAAGACCGAGCGGCAAAGCAAAGTCGCATTGCCATCGCCGCACATGATTGGGGGACGGCTGTGGCATCGGGATTATTCCAGCGACGCTTATGCCAGCCGTCGCGATTTCATCGAAGCAGTTATTCCGATTCTGCGGAGGGAAGTGTTGGCATTGCGCGATGTCGGCGTCGATGTTGTTCAATTTGATGATCCCTGGTTGTGCTTCTTCGTGGATCCGGAGCACCGGGCGCGGTTCAAAGACCCGGATGCCGAGATCGAGCGCGCGATTGATGATCTGAATCGCGTTGTAGCGGGCATTGAGGGCATCAAGACTGCGCTGCACGTTTGCCGAGGCAATCGCGCGCGCACGGTTTACGCCAGTGGGGATTACGAACCGATCATGCCCTATCTGCTGAAAGCGAATGTTGACCAATTGGCGATGGAGTTCGCGGTATCGCAAGCGGGTGATATTTCGGTTTTTGGTCGCTTCCCGACAGATAAGGAAATTGGCTTGGGCGTGGTTGATGTACGCGGGGAGATCGCCGACACACCGGCACTCATCGTGGAACGCGCGGAAAAAGCGCTGAGATTCCTGGCGCCGGAACAGATCACGCTCAACCCGGATTGTGGATTCGCGCCTACGAGCACGAACCCGATTTCGCTCGAAGAAACCTATCAGAAACTATTGGCGATGTCGCAGGCGGCCGGGATTCTGCGCGAGCGCTACGCATAACCCCTGACCGCGCCGTTGGCGAGGCCTGCGTTCAAGCCGTCACATAGGGCTTGGTCTTGTGCCATATCAAGGGGTTGAGTTTGTCGTTGTCCAGCGCGTCGCCGATTTCCAGCGTATCCAAATAAGCCTGCGGCAGGATATTGGGTATGCCATTGAAGACGGAGCCATCGGGCATATAGCCGCAGGTCATCGCCCGCCTTGTGCCCGGCGTCATGTTGGCGCCGGCGCCATGCGCCAGCAAGCCGTTGTGGAAGGAGCAGGATCCGGCTGGCATGGGCGCGGCCACGGACTGAATTTTCGCCCACTGCGGATAGACGTCGAGCAATTCCCCCGTATTCATGCCGATGCTCGAATTGTCAAAGGTGGCGGTCTTGTGCGTGCCCGGCAGAAAGTAGAGACAGCCGTTGTCCCGGGTGGCGTCGTCCAGCGCGATCCAAATGCTGATGGCGTCCCGCGATGAATAGGACCAGTAGGGGTTGTCCAGGTGCCAGCCGGTGGGGTTGGCCCAAGGCTGCTTGATCAAGGCTTGATCGTGCCAAATGCGCATGCCGTCGACCCCGGCCAGTTCGCTCGCCAGCTTCCCGAGGCGTGGATCCAACAGGAGCTCGCGCATGCCATCGTGGTCCGTCCAGAGGTTGATGCGCTGCACGAACACTCGATTATAATAGCTGTTTTCTTCACTATCATCGTCCCGCCAACCGGGACCGTCGGCGAGCCGGCGGTCTTCGCGCTTTTCCACCGCATCGTCGACATTTCGACGCCAGATTTCCAACTCAGCGGGCGTCAAAAAGTCCTCGAGGATGATATAGCCGTTCTCTTGATAGAAATTGATTTGTTCTTGTGTCAGATCAGTTTTCATTTGACCATCTCTCCGCGCGGTTACTATCGCATTCAGAGAAAGTATCATGCGCTCACTTGGCGGTCAAGCCGCTCGGCGCGCAACCGGCGAAAAGGTTCCCGGAATGTCGCGCTCGCATAAAATAACAAGCCTTTTCCTTGCATGAGCAAGAGGGTATTAAATGAGATAAGCAATAGGAATCAGTTCATACTCGTTCATGAAGGCGAATTGCTGAAGTCCGTCCGATCGTTGGTCTCTGGACTCAAGATTGAGCCTGGTCAGTCCGCGTCAGCAAATAGGCGATGATGTGACCAATTTCCGATGAAGATAGTCGCTCGGCAAAATTACCGGGCATGGCATTCGCGTATCCGTCAACGAGATAAGCGCCCGGGAAAACAATAGATTCATAAAGATACCCTTGCGCTGACAAGTGTGGTCGTCTCGCCGCAGCCCGTTCGGCGATGCCAGCAAACAAGGGCGCCACGCGCCCATCGCCCAAGACATGACAGACATTGCAGTTGTGTTCTAATAAGAGCTCTTCCGCCTCTATGGCCGAAGCGCCGTCCAGCGCCTCGGCGACTTCAGTCGCATAAGCGGTCCGGCTGACTGATGGGGCTTTCTCGTCGGTTGGCCTACTGCTCACAGCAAAGGCGACTAGAAAAACTGACATGACAACGATGAAGAGCATCGCGCTCAAGAAGACAGTCAAAGACCCTTTTGATATCCATGTCCGCCGCGTCACCGGGCGCATCCTCTTATTGCAGCAGCTTGTCCAAAATCATCGCCAGGAAAAGCAGCGCCAGATACAGGGACGAGTATTTGTACAAGGAACGCGCATTGGACTTGTCTGGCCTGCGAATGAGCTTCAAGGAGCGCCAGACGAGCTGCAAGCCCAGCAATGCTGCCGATAACAGATAAAACATTCCTAGCATATTTGGCGCCTGCGGCAATAAGAGCAACAATGCTGGCGACAAACTGATTATGAACAGTTGTATCGAATAAAAGAGAATCTGATAACGAGTAACTCGTTCGCCGCGGGCGACTGGCATCATGGGTATATTTGCGGCCGCATAATCTTTGTTCACCAGCAGCGCCAGAGCCCAGGAATGCGGCGGCGTCCAGTAAAACACAATCGCAAAGAGAATAAAGGCTTGCAGGTCAATCTTGCCAGTTGCCGCTGCCCAACCCACCAAGACAGGCATGGCGCCAGCGCCGCCGCCGATTAAAATGTTTGCAACAGTGTTGCGTTTTAGAACCAGCGTATACAAAACCACGTAATATACTGCCCCTGCCAGGGCAAAGCCCGCGGAAAGCCAGTTGACGAAAACCCCCAGCAGCAATACGGAACAAGCAAGCAGCGACAGGCCAAATGCCAAAGCGCGCCCGGCAGCGATGCGCCCGGATGGAATGGGGCGGCGCGCCGTACGCGCCATTTTTGCGTCCAGGCTGCGATCCAGGTATTGGTTGATGGCGCTGGACCCGCCGGCCGAAAGCATACCGCCGAGAATGGTGAAGAATAGCAAATCAAGCGGGGGCCATTTGCCCGTGGCAACGATCATGCTTGTCACACAGGTGAAAACCAGGAGCAGGACAATGCGCGGTTTCGTTAACTCGAGATAGGCGCGGGGCAGCTCTCCGAGCGTCATGTTTTCTCGTAGAATGCTTGTCATTTCGTCCTCGTATAAACCGACCGTGAGTTGATCCGATTCAGGTTTTCAATGGTGGCGAGCGCGACGAGCAGTCCCCAGACAGCAGCGGCCAAGCCGACATGAAGCGCTCCCCACCCTGGACCAGCTACGCTGAACACAAACATCGCGCCGGCGCCAACTTGCAAGAGATACGCCAAGCCAATCGCCAAAGCGATCCGCTTGATCCGGTTTTCCTGGCGATTCCTATAGACCTGCCGCAAGAGCAAGAGAATCGTCAGGCTCATCGCGGCCACTCCCAGACGGTGAATCATGTGTATAACAGCGAGTTGCCCTTGTTGAAAGGGCAGGAGGAGACCGTCGTCGCATAGCGGCCACTCTGTGCAGGCGAGCGTCGCGCCGCTGCCGCGCACCAGGGCGCCGGTCAATATGACCAGCAGGGCAAAGGCGGCATTGAGATTGGTCAACACTGATATCGAGTCCGCATGATATGCCCGCTGCGGTTGATGCCAAGCCATCACATTTGCCGCGATTAGCGCCGCAAACAGCAGCATAGCCACCCCCAAGTGCAGCGTGACAAAGGTAGGCGGCAGGTCAAGAAACACGACAATCGCGCCCAAGGCGCTCTGAAGGATAAAGAGCGCTGCCGCCAAGGCGGTCATGCCTAGAATTTGCTTGTTGGAGCGACGCCAGGCGACGACTAGCGTCGCCAATCCGAACATGCCGATCAATAAGGCAAATAGACGGTGGAGCCACTCAATCCAGGCAGCGATATTGTCCAGGGGCGGGAATATAGTTCCATTGCACAGGGGCCAGTCGTTGCCACAGCCGAGACCCGAATCAGTAACCCTTACGATAGCGCCAAATACAATGAGACCTAAAGTGAGCGCAGCCGTCGTCAGGGACAGACCGACAAAGGGCTTATATCTCGATTCAGGTTGAACTTGTTCACTCATCATGAGTCAATCCTGGGCTGGCTGTCCTTGTTGCAAGTACAGCGCAAAGTTTCAAGAAAACCGGAGCGCTCGGAATCAGGCGTCGTCTCTGCCAGCGACGAACAAGTTTTCCGCAAACTTAGCGACCTGGATATGGTCTCTAGCGCTCGGATTGTACGTTTCTTCACAAACTGCGACAAGTGGACAGAATCGCAAAACGGAACGGTACAAGTAGAACCGAGTAAGTCATGCAACGAAATGAGGAGCCTGTAGGGGCGTTTCGCTGAGCCGCCCGTCGTCATATTTTCTTGCCCGATGATGTCGCTCATGCGTTGATTTTCGGGCGTTTCAGCGAAACGCCCCTACAGTTTTCGATTATTTTGTGGCTGTTTATACTTCATCAAC
>DAOULD010000161.1:0-5852 GCA_034420635.1 Anaerolineae bacterium
CGAATAATTTGATGAAATATAGAAAACTACAAAATAATCGAATCCCGTAGGGGCGACCAACCTGGTCGCCCGAAACCGCGCCATCGCATCGACGGGCGACATGATATGTCGCCTCTACACGCGGCTTATTTCGTTGCATGACTTACTTGCATTTACTTCTGTGTCTCTGTGGCGAAAAAATAATTCGAAGCGTTGCCCTGGATATGAGAGACGACGAGTACAGGACCGTCAAAATAAAGAAGGGCGAGCCAAGAGCCCGCCCCCGGAATTAAGCGCTGAATGTCGAGCGGTCGCTAGTCGCGGCCGCCGCCGAAGAGACGCAGCATGAAGAGGAAGAGGTTGATGAAGTCCAGGTAGAGCGTCAGCGCCGCCATCACGCTGAATTTCAGCGTATTGTCGGGGTCCAGCGCCAGGCGCGGATCGGCCGCCATATTGGCGATGCGCTGCGTGTCGTAAGCCGTCAGACCGGTGAAGAGCAGCACGCCGAAGATGCTGATGACGTAGTCGATCAGGGCGCTGCCGAGCAAGAAATTGACGAACATGGCGATGAATAAGCCGATCAAGCCCATCATGAAATAGCTGCTGTACTGGCTCAAGTCCGTCTTGGTTGTCATCCCGACCACGGTCATCGCGGCAAAGACGCCGGCCGTACTCACGAAGGCGGCGGCAATCGACCCGATGGGATAGACCAGGAATATGATCGAAAAGGTCACGCCGGTCAGCGCGGAATAGGTGAAGAAGAGCAAGCCGGCATTGGTGGGCGAGAGCTTGTGCATGCGCGCGCTCAGCCCGATGACGATACCGAATTGCGCGATGATCACCACGAAGAACATGATCTGCGACGGGATGAAGCCGGTCGTGCTCAGCAAGATCGAGACGAAGGCTGTGATGGCGAGACCCATGGTCATCCAGCCATAAACGCCGCGCATCACTTTGTTCAGTTGCACGCCGTCCAAGGGGCGTTTCATCTTGCCCGGCATGTCGATTGTTTGCACATTGGGATTGAAATTCACCAGGTTACCTCCTGAATATCGCACGTCAATCGTGGACGTATGCCGCCCATTATACTAGATATACTAACGATCTTTCCACCTCTATGACGCGATTGCGGGGAGCGATTTTACATAGTTCTAACTTTCGTCGCTCGCGATTGCGCAATGGCAGCCGTCGCGCCTCCCGCCCGCTCTGCTATAATTCGCGACATCATCTCGCGGGGGAAGGCACAAGTCATGCGCCTGATTCTGGCATCTTCATCGCCGCGCCGCCGGCAACTGCTGTCGCAGACAGGTCTCGAGTTCGACATCATTGAGCCGGCGATCGACGAAGCCCGCCGCGAAGGCGAATCCCCGCTTGATTATGCGCGGCGGCTCAGCCGAGAAAAAGCCGAGGCTGTAGCGGCTGCGCTTGATGCGTCGCCGGCGCTGATCCTGTCCGCAGATACCATAGTCGCGCTGGTCCCCGACGCGGCTGGCATTGCTGAAGACGGCGAGCTGCTGGAGAAGCCGCGTGACGCGGCCGATGCCCGCCGCATGTTGCGGGCGCTGCGGGCGCGAGCCCATTACGTGATCACTGCCATCACTCTGAAGCGGATCAGCCATCCGGAGCAAGTCATCACCCGGCACGCTTGTACCACTGTCACCATGCGGGACTACAGCGACTCCGAAATCGCCGCCTATATCGACAGCGGCGATCCCTTCGACAAAGCCGGCGCTTACGCCATCCAAAACGAAGTTTTCCGCCCGGTCGCGCGTATTGATGGCAGCTACAGCAATGTGGTTGGCTTGCCCTTGGATGAGGTCAAGACGGCGCTCGGCGAGCTCGGCTTTGCCTTCTCGCCTTAATTGACTTGTCATACTTTCAATTAACTGATTATACTGGAAGCAGGTCTTGTACAGTTCCCGAGACCGTTGCTTGTAATTTACAGAAAACTGGAGGTAATTTATGTACAAGTCGAAGCAATCTGTCATGAAGAAGTTGCCGCTCATCCTTCTGCTGCTGGCGATGCTCTTGCCGCCCGCGGCCATGGCGGCCGACGATGAAACGCCTACGCTGGCATTTCTGCGTTTTGGACAGGCGCCTGCGTTTGCCTTAACCGATATGGCAGTGCTGGACATGCTTGAAGTCTATGGCCTCATCAGCGCGGAAGAGCGTGCGACGCTGGACGCCGGCAATGACTTGCGCGGGGAAAACATCAACATTCTCTATCGCGATGCCGGTTTCGATTTACCCACAGCCAACCTCATGGTTGAAGACGCCTTGGACGAAGGCGCGGATGTCGTGCTCACGGTCTCGACCCAGGTGGGCATGATCGCGCTCAACGCCATGAGCGACATGGATCAGCCGCCGGCGCTCATCTTCGCCATCATGGTTGACCCGCGCGCAACCGGAATGGCGTCGGCAACCTGCATCAAACCGCCTAACGTGACTGGCACCTTGATGCATTTTGATCAAGAGGAATACACCAGAATCGCATACTTGCAGGTCCCGGACTTCCAAAGCATTGGCTTCATTGGGGACGCCAATGACCCGGCGACGCCCGCTTATATCGAAATCGTTCAGCAAACTGGCGAGCGGCTGGGATTAGATGTTGAGATCGAGACGATTGTGACTGCGGCGGATTACGCCATCGCCACCGAATCGCTGCTGGACAAAAATGTAGACGCAATTGGCGTGCTGCCCTACACCGGGTCTGCGGCAGGCATCTTGTCAATCGTGGACGTTGCCTACGGGGTACCGGTCTTTTCTTCGCTGGTTTCCGATGTCATCCAGGGCGTGACGATAGCGGCCGGATTCGAAGGCTGGTATCGCGAAGGGGTGCATGCGGCGCGCATGGTAATCGCCTATCTTGAAGGCAATCTCGATATAGCGACCACGGCCGTCGCCTCGACCCCAAGTTTCGCCGTCGCTGTCAATCTGGATTCGGCCGAGGCGCAGGGAATTGTAATCACGGAAGCATTGCTGGCGGAGGCGCATTACATCGTCGAGGGTGGAATGGGCGAAGGCGCAGGGATCGAGATTCCGGGCGAAATCGGCTTGTCCGAGATGACGCTGGAAGAGCGTATGGCTGAAGACGCCGCTTTCCTGGAGAGCTTGCGCTGTACGCCGGAGATGATCGCCGAACAGCGAGCCGCGTTGGAGGCCGCCGGCGAATAAGCCGAGAACGGCCAATTGTCAGAGTTCGCGCGCGGGCAGTCTTTAGAAGATTGCCCGCGTTTGTCTTCTACCGTTGACTCAGGCTTGCGCCAGGCATTAGGCGCTGACAGAATAGGGCGCGAGGTCAGCGCATAATCTGATGGGAACGAATTAACAACATGAGCCTATACGATATCGCAAATCAATTGGTGGCGGCGGGCAAGGGCATCATGGCGGCGGACAGGCCGCCGGCAGCTTTCGATCAATTGCTGGAAAGCGAGGGCATTCCCGTCGACGAAGACGCCTACCGCAACTGGTCGGAATTGCTTTTCACGGCGCCCAAGCTCAACGAATACGTCAGCGGCATCATCATGACGCCGGAGCAAGTGCTGTTGAAGAATGGGGCTGGCGAGTCGCTGATTGCGGGGGTTATCGACCGAGGCATGATCCCGGGCATTTCGCCTTTCAAGGGCATGGTCGCGCTGGCGGGCAGCGACGGTGAAACGGTCGGCAGCGGCTTGGACGGCTTGCGCGAGCGCCTGGCGGAATTCGCCGCCAGGGGCGTCGGCTTCAGCAAATGGCGCGCCGCTTTCCAAATTGGATCCGGCAAGCCCAGCTATTACGCGATCGAAGCTAACGCCTATGTCATGGCGCAGGTCGCCGCGCTTTCGCAAGAAGCGGGCCTTGTTCCCATCGTCGAGCCGGAAGTGATGCTGTTGGGCGACCACACGATCGAGCGTTGCTTCGCCGTCACCGAGTGGGTGCTGAGCCGTACTTTTGAGGCGCTTTATGTGCATCGCGTCGATCTTGAGGGGACGCTGGTCAAAGCCAGCATGGCGCTCTCCGGTAACGAGTGCCCGGAACAAGCCGATGTCGATACGGTCGCCGAGCAGACGGTGAAAGTGTTCAAACGTCAGATTCCGGCAGCGATTCCCGGCATTGTCTTCCTTTCCGGCGGGCAAAGCGACTACCACGCGACAGCCCACCTCAATCGGATGAACGCCAACTACGAATTGCCCTGGAAGCTGAGCTTCTCCTATGCCCGCGCCCTGCAGCGCGAGCCGATGGCTATCTGGGCGAATCGCGCGGAAAATGTAGCCGCCGCGCAAGCGGCGCTTTATCACCGCGCCAAGATGAACGGTCTGGCGTCGCTAGGGCTGTGGACGGAGGCGCTGGAGAGCGAGGCGGTTGTATCGCAAGGGTAAGGCGATGCCCCGACACGATGTAGCGCGCTATCAGCGGCTGCTAAGAGACGGGTTCTGCGTGTTCGAGAATCTGGTCGACGGCGAGATGCTGGAGGCGCTGCGATAGCGGACCGCTCGCGCCCTCTACAGGCAAGTCTCTACCGCGTTATGGCAATTCCGCCGTTGCCCGCGAATTCAACGATGGCAATCTCACCCCATTATTAGTCGCAAGAGGAACCCCCGTAGATATCACATCTGGCTTTACGCCACTCTTCCTCCGTAAGACGTTTGAAGATGAGATCACCACTCGGCTCCTTGCCTGGCGGATCCTCTTTTTTAGATTCCTGCTGGCTCTGTTGACTCTGCTGGCTCTGTTGACTCTGCTGTTCCTGCTGACTCTGCTGTTCCTGTCGGCTCTGCTGTTCCTGTCGGCTCTGCTGCAACTGTGGCTGCGTTGCATGTTCTGGCCCATTGCATTGATTGTTTTGAAACGCCCAGTAGCCGTTGGTCCATTCTTCGTCAGTCGTACATTGCCGGTCGACGAAACAGCAATTGTCATTGTCTTCTGATGTCGCTTGCTCATGTGAGCGCGTCGGCAGGTTGCATTGATTGTTTTGAAATGCCCAGTAGCCGCTTGTCCATTCTTCGTCAGTCATACATTGCCGGTCGACGAAACAGCAATTGTCAATTTCAGTTGATGTCCTTATCCGAGGCGTTGCGCTCTCGCCGGCTTCAACGCGAGTGTAACTCACGCTTTTCGACAGCCAGACTTCATTTCCGTTGCGGCTGATCCGCAGCCAGCCATCGCTGCTGCCGATTACGCGCAGAGTGGCGCCGGCGGCCACTGTTTCAACGATCTTGCCCTGAAGGCTGGGCGCGGCTCTCAGATTCGTGTTGTAAGTTACTTGAATTGAGTAAGCGTGAGCCAAGGTCGCATTGAGTAGAATCAACAGCATCAGCAAGGGCGCATATCGTTTGGTTTTCATTTAAGACGCTCCTGGTACCCTTGTAAATGCAACTCATATTAGCAAACAGCATGTAGCAATTGCAAACTTTGGAGAAAGCTGCGCCCATGTCCCCGTCACTCAAAGAGCTGCTTTCGTCAATGACGCAGAATCCCGCACAATCATTATCAAGAGATGTTCCGCTAGGTTGTGGGCGTCGACTGCGAAAGATGAAACAGAGTTCATTGTAAGCGGTGATGTGTTAGAGTTGTCAGACATCAGATTCAGGAGGCGAGCGCAGGATGAATCAACAGGCGGTACTCGATATCCTGCCCGACCACGTCGACGGCACACGCGACTTCATGATCTTCGGGCATTTTCTGGAGCATTTTCATCGGCAGATCTACGGCTGCGTCTTTGACCCGGGCAGTTATATTTCGGATGAAAACGGCTTCCGGCGCGATGTCATCGAAGCGCTGCGGCATATCAAGACGCCAGTGATTCGCTGGCCCGGCGGCTGCTTCGTCTCGGCTTATCCCTGGAAGAAGGGCGTCGGCCAGCGCGTGCCCTATTACGACAAAGCCTGGCGCGT
>DAOULD010000162.1:0-18905 GCA_034420635.1 Anaerolineae bacterium
AAGCATCGGGGAGGGGGAGCTTAAAGACCCGTTATGAATCATTATGGTCTTTTGTTTATATGCAACAGTGACTGGGCTTGGTCGTAAACTGTGATTTTCAACAGAGTCTGATAGGTCGCCCCTACGATTTTCGCCATAAATGAAGTGGTAGGGGTCAGGGCGCGTAGACACTGTACTACGAGAGGGGGAGCTAGTCCTGCGATTTTTTTGCATGACTAACTTGGTTCTACTGCCAGCAGCGAGCAAAGCCATTCAAAATAAAAATTGCGCGCTTATTTCTACTATGTACGCGGATTCAAAGGAGCTTTGCCCTGTAAGAACTAAACTCGGCGCTCTCGGTGTCCTCGGTGGTGAAAAAAATTTGGAGCCATTGCTGGAAAGCGTAGCGGGCATTTTGATTTGCTCGCCCATTTGTGTTTAACTTGTATCATCAATCTGTGGGTGGCTTGACGATGACCCGAATCCTTTTCACATGGTTCGCGCTGCTTTTTATCCCCGCCTTGAGCGCAAGCGCCCAGGGCGCGCTTGAATCCGCCGAATGCGTGGAGGAGCCTTACGGTTATATCTCGCGCTGCGGTTACGTCACCTTGCCGCAGGATTACGATAATCCGGCCGGCGGCAAGGTGGAGATATTCTACACATTGATCAAGAGCGAGAGCCCGCAAGCGAAACCGGATCCCCTGGTTTATTTGGTTGGCGGACCCGGCAGCAGCGGAACGCAACTATTGCAGACCTCTTTTCGTCTTTACTTGCGCGCATTTGCCCGTGATCGCGACATCATCGTCATTGACCAGCGGGGCACGGGGCTTTCCAATCCGCCGCTTTATTGCCGCGAAGTCTTGTATCGCATAGACGAAATCTTGCAGAGCAGTTACGCCGAGCGCGCCGAATTAGTGCTGGAAATCTTGCGGGAGTGTCACGGCCGCCTTTCCGGCAAGAATATCCATTTCGAGACCTTTCACAGCGAAAACAATGCGCGCGATATTGTCAACGTGCTGCTCTCCCTGGGATACGAGCAGTGGAACCTGGTCGGCGTGAGTTATGGATCGCGCCTGGCATTGGCCATAATGCGCGATCATCCGCAGTATCTGCGCAGCGTGATACTCGATTCCGTCTATCCGCCACAGGCGGACATTTATCTCGATTCCTTTTACAGCGGCGAACGGGCGCTGCAAGAAGTCTTTGAAGCCTGTTCAGCGTCAGCGACTTGCAGCGAGCGCTACCCGGACCTGGAGTCGGTGTTTTACAACCTTTACCACCACCTGAACAGGGAGCCGGAAATCGCGACTTATGCGCCGCCGCAGTACAAGACGCTGGAAATTGAAATCAGCGGTTATCGACTCTACGACTGGGTTTTCAGTTGGCTCTACGATGTGCAGATCATCCAGCGCATCCCCAATCTGATATACGATTTGCACCAGGGCCAGCTGCAAGACGTCGTCAGCTTTGGCGTTGCGCACGAAGCGCTGATGAGGAATACCTCGCTTGGCATGCACTATACCGTGCAATGCCAGGAGGAGCACATATCTTCCAACTACCGCGACTATGCGGGATTGATCGCCGCCCACCCCCATCTCAGTGGGTACCTGGATTACCCGGTGGAGGGAAGCGCCACCTTGCAGCGCCTCTGTGAAATGTGGGGGGCGGAAGCGCGGCCAGATTCCGCCAATAATCCGGTTGAAAGCGATATCCCCGCGCTCCTGCTTTCAGGCAATTTCGATCCCATCACGCCGCCGTCTTATGCCGATATGGCTCATGAAACCTTAAGCATCTCCTACAACTACGTCCTCCCGCACGTCGCGCACGGCGTCTTGCGCTCGGAGCGCTGCGCCGTAGAGATCGCGCTGGACTTTGTGGACAATCCGGTCACGGAACCCGATAGCAGTTGCATCGCCGAGACTCTGGCGATCGAGTTTGAATGAGCCGGACGCTTGTTTCCGGGCGCATCCATGTTAAAGTCTTGGGCGATGACGGGATAGCAAGTCGAAAGCAGACCATGATCGCACTTGAAGACGTACACAGCGCTCTTGTATACGAAGAGCAATTCTACCGCCGTACGCCGCAATGGACTTCGACGACGCTCAGCCAGCGGCTTGGAACCAACGTCCATTTGAAGCTGGAGCTGTTCCAGCACAGCGGCTCTTTCAAGACGCGCGGGGCCTTTCATCAGATGCTGTCCCTGGGGCAAGCGGCGCTGGATAAAGGCGTGGTGGCGGTCAGCGGCGGGAATTTCGCCCGCGCCGTGGGCTATTGCAGCGGCGTCCTCGGCGCCGATGCCATCGTCTGCATGCCGGAAAACGCGCCTCAAGGCTCGATTGACGCCACCCGCGATTACGGGGCCGAGGTCGAATTGCTGCCGGATGCCGTTGCGGCATTCGCCCGCGCCGATGAATGGGTCGCGAAGGGACGAAGCTCTCTGCATCCATTTGACAATCCCGCGCAGATGGCTGGCAACGGCACCGTTGGGCTGGAAATCCTGGAAGATTGCCCGCAAATGACCGACATCATCGTCAGCATCGGCGGCGGCGGCTTGATCGCCGGCATCATTTGCGCCATCAAAGCCGTCAAACCCGCGGCGCGCATCTGGGGCGTGGAACCGGAAAACGCGCCGACTATGGCGCGCGCCCTGGCGGCCGGCAAGATCGTCAACATCAAGCCGACCTCACTGTCCAAAACGTTGGGCGGTCCCTTCGTGGGACAGACCGGTCTGGAATTGTGTCAAGCGCATCTGGAGGACGTGATCATCGTCAGCGATCCCGACATGATTGCCGCCCAGCAAGTCATGCTGGAAAGCGAGAAAGTCTTCGCCGAACTAGCGGCCGCCAGCACGCTTGCCGCTGCGGAAAAGATCAAGGATCGACTGAGGGACGAGGATCATCTGGCGCTGCTGATCTGCGGCGGCAATGACTCGGTCGCGGATGTGGCCGCCTACGCCCGAATGCTTTAGGTCACGAAGCCTCAGCCATAAAGACGCTGATACAAATCAACCTGTCGCGCCCGCGCCGTTTCGTAAATCGGCGCATGTTCGGGATTGGGACGCAGGACGCGGCTGATCCGCGGCGGGTCCGCGTCGAGCGGCGTGCCGTCCAGCCGGTTGCGCAAGAGCAGCGCCACGCCACGCGCGGTGATCTCGGCCTCAGCCAGCAGTTGAATGGGCGCATTAAAAGCGTCGGCGATGATCTGAGCCCAGGCGGGCGACGACCCCAAGGCGCCTCCCCCGGCTATCACCGCGCTTCCCTCCGATTTGAGCTGGGCGAAGATCAGTGACAGGCGGATCGCCACCGCTTCCAGCTGCGCCTGCATGATATCGAGCTTGCTGGTGCTGCGACGGATGCCGTGTATGGTGCCTGACGCGTCCGACTGCCAACCCGGGCTGCGTTCCCCCGCGATCAAAGGCAAAACCGTCAATCGGTGCTGATCGGGGCGGACTTCGCTCAAATGCGCGTTGAGCGAAGCCGTATCAAGGCCCAGTTCTTCCACCGCCCACTGAAACACGTTGCCGCCTTCGCTGGTGGCGCCGCCAACCAGCGGCATGTCCGCACAGACGAGGTAGCGCCAAAGCCCATCGGGCAGTGTGTCCCGGCGCGTAACAACTCTCAGCGCCGACGTGGTGCCGATGGTCAGGGCGATGTGGCGCGCATCGACGGCGCCCGATCCCAGGTTGGCGACGGCGCCATCGCCCAAAGCCAGAAAAAATGGCGCTGCGCTCAGTTGTGGCCAGCGCGCGGCGTAAGCGTCCGCCAATCCGACCTGGCAGGCATCGAAATCGCTCAACTCGGGCAAGCGATCCAGGAAATCATCGCCGAGCAACTGTCGGATGAAGTCAAGATGCCAGCGAGCCCGCGCCGTCCATAGCAAACCGGACCAACTTGCCATAGAATAGCTGATCGGCGCCTCGCGCCCAAACCATTGTCGATAGAAATAACCGCCTATGTCGCTGATCCGCTGAATCTGTCGTAGAGATTGGGGATCGGCCTCTTTCATGAAGGCGTATTGCGCGGGGAAATAGGCGGGATGTATGAAACAGCCGGTGGCTTGATGATAGGCGTCGGGCGCGCCTCCGAGCCTTTGCGTCAAGTCCGCTATCGCGCTGCGGCCGCGCGTATCGGCATAAGTCAGGACCGGTGTACAGGCTCGTCCATGCGCATCGACGCCCAGCCAGTTGCCGGCAAAGCTGGCCATGCCCACCGCAGTGATGGACTCAGCCGCCGGATGCGTCAATATGTCGTCCAGACAGGCTTCGGTCAGCGCTCGCAAATGATCGGCTTTGGCTTCCGCCTTGCCATCATGGTCCGTTTCGAAGTCGTGCTTACGGCTGCAAATCGCTCCCTCGATCAAGCGCGCGCCGTCATCGAATAGCAGCGCACGAACGGACGAGCTTCCCAAATCAATGACGAGGAGGGTCATCGACGCCCTATTCGCTTAAGATCGCCTCGATCCGCGCCAGCTCATCGTCGCTGAATTCGAGGTTATTCAGCGCGACGACGGCATCTTCAATCTGAGAGGGCTTGCTCGCGCCGATCAGAGCCGAGGTCATCTCCGGCAGCCGCAGCGTCCAAGCCAGCGCCATTTGCGCCATGTTTTGGCCCCGCTCGCGCGCGATGGCATTCAGCTTGATGACTTTGTCGATCTTTTCACGCGAAAGGCGATCGCCCCATTGCAGCTTGATGGCGCGTGAATCTTCCGGCGTGGATCCGATGTACTTGTTGGTCAAGATACCTTGATCGAGCGGCGAGAAGGCGATACAGCCGACGCCTTCGTCGCCCAGAACATCGGTCAATCCGTCTTCGATCCAGCGATCAAACATGTTGTAGCGCGGCTGATGGATCAAGCAGGGCGTGCCCAAGTCGCGCAAGATGAACGCCGCTTCGCGCGCCATTGTCGGGCGATAACTCGAGATGCCCGCGTAGAGCGCGCGACCGCTGCGCACGATGTGATCAAGCGCTCCCATGGTTTCTTCGAGCGGCGTGTCGGGATCGGGCCGATGGCTGTAAAAGATGTCAAAGTAGTCGAGGCCAGTGCGCTTGAGGCTCTGGTCACAACTGGCGATGAGACTCTTGCGCGAGCCCCATTCGCCGTAGGGTCCCTCCCACATGCGATAGCCCGCTTTGTTGGAAACGATGAGTTCGTCGCGATAAGGCGCCAGGTCTTGACGGAAGATCTGGGCGAAGGTCTCTTCCGCGGAGCCGGGCGGCGGACCATAGTTGTTGGCGATGTCGATATGCGTGATGCCCAGGTCGAATGCCGCCCGCAGCATGTCGCGCGAGTTTTCGATCGTATCGACGCCGCCGAAGTTCCACCAGATGCCGATCGAAATCGCCGGCAAAAGCAAGCCACTGCGGCCAGATCGACGATACTTCATCGTGTCGTAGCGCGTGCCCGCGGCCTGATAAACCATAGTTCATCTCCTCATAAATCATGTTGGATAAGCGAAGCTGGCATAAATATAACATAGGGCGTCATTTAATCCTTGTCTCATTTGCGCGCGCTATCCGGAGGCGATTCGCCCTTCGCCGACAAAGATTGCAGCCATGACATGGCGGGAGGGCGTGATACAATAGGCAGCGCCTTCCGCTAGACGCTTTGGGATTGCAATGCCTGTACGCTCTCTGCATTTGCATCGGTTCTTCCCCCTCCTCCTGCTGTTTCTGTTGCTGCCGGTCAGCGCCCAGCAGAACTTCCAGGATGTTATCGAAATGGAGGTCGAGGTCGGTTTCGATTCCTTCTTCCGTACCCGCCAGTGGACACCGGCGCGCGTCGAACTTGGCAACAACGGCGAATCCATCAAGGGCCGTCTGGTGATACGTCCGGAGACCTCCGGCACAGTGGTAGGCAATGCCTTCAGCACCCCCATCGACTTGCCAAATGGCGCGCGGAAATCCGCCACAGTTTACATACAAGCGCGTTCCTTCCCCGATTCGATTCGCGTCGAACTAATTGATGAAGACGGCGTTATTCATGCCACGCGCGAAGCCAGGCTCCATGACTTGCGGCCTGGCGACCAACTTTACGCCGTGGTTAGCGGTCCCAACGTCATCGCGCCGAATCTTTCGGGCGTCCACATCGGGGGCGCCGCGGCCGAGCAGGCGCTTTGGCAGATTCACGAGATCCCGGAAAAAGCATTGGCTCTGCAATCGCTGGACGCGATGCTGCTGATCAACGTCAATAGTGAAAGTCTATCCAGCCCGCAAAGACAAGCGATACGACGCTGGGTGCGGGACGGCGGACATCTCATCGTGATCGGCGGTCCCGCGGCGCAAGCCAGCGCGCTGGGGCTGGGCGAAATATTGCCATTGCTGCCAGAAGACAGCCGCTCCCTTGACGACATCAGCGCGCTCGCGCGTTTTAGCGGCGACAACATCAGCCAACTGCGGGAGCGGACAATAGTCGCAGTCGGCTCTTTGCATGAAGACGCGCAGGTACTCGTCGAGCAAGACGGCTTGCCGCTGCTGGCGCGGCGCGAGATTGGCGCCGGACTGGTGGATTTTCTGGCGATTGATCCGACCTTGGAACCGCTGGCGAGTTGGGAGCAAATCGGCCGCCTGTGGATGACGATGCTGGCGTCACGGGCGCCGCACCCGACTTGGGTCTTGGGCTTCACGCGCCCGGAATCGGGCGCCGAGGCGGTCGCGAATCTGCCCGGGGTAGACCTGTTGCCGCCTTTGCAAACGCTATGTCTGTTCCTGGCTTTATACATCGCGTTAGTCGGACCGGTCAATTATTTCATACTGTCGCGGATCAAGCGCAGCGGATGGGGCTGGGTCACCATTCCCCTGGTAATTGTCGTCTTTACAGGAATCGCCTGGACAGTCGGCTTCAGCCTGCGCGGCGCCGAGATTATTGTCAGCCGGCTCAGCGTCGTGCAATCCTTCTCGGATAGCGGCGAGGCGCGGCTGGACCAGGTCATCGGTTTGCTGTCGCCCCGGCGCGCCACGTATTCGCTGGACTTGCCGGACGATCACTTCCTGGCGGTAGCCGGCGCGACTACGCCAAGTACGCTTTTCGCCAGCAATACCATCCAGACGTCGACCGAAATCCAGCAGGGATCGCGCTTTGGCGCGCGGGACTTCACCATCGACGGCGGCATCTTCGCCAATTTCGCCATCGCGGGTCACATAGCGCGGCCGGAGATCGGCGGCAGTTTCCTGCTCGACTTTGAAATCCTCGAAAGCGGGCGGATGGCGGGCGCCTATCAAGGCGTCATCCGCAACGACAGTGACATCACCTTGCGCGATGCGGTCATCCTGGGCCAAGGGCTGGACTATCCATTGGTCGGCGACTTCGCGCCCGGTGATATTCTGGCGCTGGACGGGCAGACCTTGCGCGCCGATATCGCCGATTACCCAACACAGCCCAACCAACTGGAACTCGCCCTCACGGCGCTGGACTACAGCACATCGCCGTTTTCCAGCAGCAAAACCAACATGACGCTGAAACAAATCCAGGGCGAACGATTCCTGCGCACACGGGCTTTTCTCAATGTACAATCGGTCGCTGAAAAGCAGGCGGCGCGGGAGCAATCTTTCCTGGCGAGTTTCGCGCTTGATCAATTCAGCTCAACAGCGCGCGGGACGAAGCTTTACCTCGCCGGGTGGGACGATAGCTGGCCGCGGGATCTGGAAATCGAGGGAGCGGCCTGGAGTTCCATTGATTCCACACTCTATTTGATCGAACTTGATGTCGAAATCAACTTGCCCAGGGTGCGCGCCACGCTGCCGTCCGAATACTTCAGTTGGATCACCTTGAGCCGTGATGGCATTACCGGCAATGGCACCGAGAATTTCAGTCTGTATGAAGGACAGTCGGTGGAATTCCTGCTCAGACCGCAACCTGGCTTAGCCATGGACAAGGTAGAGCGGATGCTCCTCGAGATCGATCGCGGCGGCGGCTATGCGCAATCGCTAGACATCGAGCTGCTCAACACCATGACAAACGAATACGATGCCTTCGGGTATCGCGAGGGCGACGAATTGGACCTTGTTAATCCGCAGCGCTACCTCGCCGCCAACAACGAAGTACAAGTTCGCCTGAAATTCGACGAAGGTGTTGGCACAGCGCGCGTTCGGAAAATCCGCATCGAGCAGACCGGCACCTACAATTGAGAGAGCGAGCGCCTCATATGGAAGAAACGATCATCAAAACGCAAGCGCTAAAGAAGTCATTCGGCGAGTTTGAAGCCTTGCGCGGCATCTCATTGCAAGTCCCGGCCGGTTCGATCTATGGATTTGTCGGACCCAATGGCGCTGGCAAAACCACCACCATGCGCATATTGACCACGCTCACCCGCCCCAACGACGGCCAAGCCTGGGTCGCGGGTCATTCGGTGCTGGAAGACCGGCGCGCCGTGCGGCGCGCCATCGGTTACATGCCCGACGAATTCGGCGTCTATGAAGACTTGCGCGTTTGGGAATACCTGGATTTTTTCGCCGCCTGCTACGACATATCCGAGAACGAGCGCAAGGCGCTGGTGGCGGACTTGCTGGAATTGGTTGATTTGCAGCATCGCCGCGAAGATATGGTGGACAAGCTCAGCCGAGGTATGAAGCAGCGGCTTTCCCTGGCGCGGACACTGGCGCATGATCCGCAGGTGTTGATCCTGGATGAGCCGGCCTCGGGGTTGGACCCGCGCGCGCGCGTCGAGATCCGCGAATTGCTGGGCGAGCTGGCCAATATGGGCAAAACGATCTTCTTCTCGTCCCATATTCTGGCGGATGTTGAAGACATTTGCTCACACATCGGCATCGTCGAAGCGGGCGAGTTGATCATGCAAGGCAGTATTGATGAACTGAAGTTACAGTTGATGGCGCATCGAGAAATCATCATCACCGTGATGGATCACGAGAACGCCCAAGCTGTATTGAGCTTGGTCGGCGGCATGCGCAATGTCGCCGCCGCGGAAGAGATCATCCCCAAGAGCGGTCGCGCGCGCGTGCGCCTTGACTTCTCCGGCAATGACGAGGATTTGTCGAAACTGTGCAGTGAGCTGTTCGAGGGCGAGATCGCCATGCTGGGGTTCAACGAAGAGGAAAAAGATCTTGAGCATATGTTCATGCGCGTCACGCGCGGACTGGTAACCTAGTTGCATTTCTTGTTTAATAAACCAACTTGCTCGCTAGATCAGAAGGTTAATTGTTTTGTGTGAGCGCGGCAGATCTTATCGCTGCCGCCGAGCGGCTAATACCGGAGCTTAGCCATGCCGGCATTCACAGCGGACAGGCTGCATATCCCAGCGAATGATAGCGGCAGAGCCGGCGCCTTTGCCGCGCTCGACGCCAAGCGAGCCGGCTGGGATACGATGAACTTCGCGGCGGTGCGACTGAGCGCCGGCAGAACCTTCGAGATCGCCATCGACGCCTTCGAGTACGTAGCCGTTATTCTCAGCGGCCAGTGCAATATCCGCACCAACAAGGGCGATTTTTCTCGAGTGGGTCGGCGCGAGAATGTCTTTGCGGGCATGCCCTATGCCCTCTACCTGCCAGCCCATACCGAATTTGAAATTGAAGCCATCAGCGACGATTTTGAGTTCGCCTCGTGCTGGGCGCCAACGGAAAGAGACAGTCAGGCGCGCTTGATCACACCAGGCGATGTGGAAGCGCAATTGCTGGGAGGCGGCAATGCCTCGCGGCAAATGTGCCGCGTGATCGGATCGGGATTCCCGGCTGACCGAATTCTCGTTTACGAGCTGTATACGCCGGGCGGCAACTGGTCGAGTTACCCTCCGCGCAAGCACGATACGCACAAGACTGACGAAAAAGGCAATGTGCTGGAAGCGCAGTTGAACCGCTTTAGCTTCTTCAAGTTCGATCGTCCCACGGGCTACGCCTACCAGCGGGTCTACAGCGCGGACAAAGGCTCGAACGCCCTGATAATGGCGCGTCAGCATGATATCGTGACTATGCCTTCCGGTTTCTATACCTTGGTTAGCGCTCCGGCAACGACAACCTATACGCTCAACTTCCTCGCCGGCTCCAGCAGAGCCTTCGCCGCCACGACCGACCCGGATTACGCTTGGGTGGCGGATACCCTCACAGCCAGCGATCCTCGCCTGCCGGTTGTGGATCTGGGCATGGAAATCGGGCATTAGCGCAAGATCCGCAATTACAGACCCATTGCCCGCCAAAGCCCGAAAAGTCTAGCAATCTTGCCCGCTTGCCTTCAGCAGCTTTTTTTGACCCATGCTAGAATGAGCTTGCGTTTGTCAAAACTGTGTTGCGAAACTAATGGCAAGGAGCGGATATGCGCCGTCTAATTCTACTTTTGGGTACAATGATCGTCTTGACGACGGTCGGGACATCTGCGGTTCTGGCACAACGGATCCATATCGTTCAAGTCGGGGAGACTTTGTTTCGGATCGCCTTGAACAATGGCATTTCGCTTGCCGCGCTGGCAGATGCAAATGGCTTGAGCGCGCCATACTTGATTCACGCGGGCAACCAGATAACCATCCCTGGGCCAAATGCGCCTGCCCCCGGTCCCGCAGGAAGCCCCCAGGCGTCCACGTCGCTCACAACACATACTGTACAGCCGGGTGAAAGCCTGGCGAGTATCGCCGCGAAATACGGCGTGACATATTTGCAATTGGCAAGCATGAATTCGCTGGCCAATCCGGATGTGCTCTTTGTAGGTCAAGTATTACGGGTTCCTGCCCCTGCCCCGCCGCCAGCCAGCGCCCCACCAGTCAGCCAACCAGCAACCCAACCTGTCAGCCAGCCCCAGCCAGTGCAGACGACCGGCACCTATACGGTACGAGGGGGCGATTCGCTCGCCAAGATTGCGGCGCAATTCAACATCAATTACTTTGAGCTGGCGCGCATGAACGGGATCGTCAATCCGGACATCTTGTCGGTAGGCATGGTATTGAAGGTGCCCGGCGCGCCGCCGCCACCGCCAGAACCGGCTCCACAAGAGAGCACGGGCCCACCTGTCACAGTTGCGCCAGCGCCGGTGAACACAGCGAATACCGGGGGCTTTGAATTGGGCGGACAGGCATTGAGCTTTGCGCATCCCGGTCACATGCACAATGCGCGCATGACCTGGGTCAAGCGCCAAATCAAATGGCACGGCGAGCCCGCGAGCAACTTCCAGCACGTTATCGACAGCGCCCATGCCAACGGATTCAAAGTATTGCTGAGCGTCATCGGCGAGCCAGGTGGAATCGCCGCCAATCCGGGCGGCTATTACCAGAATTTCGCCAACTTCCTGGGTGGACTGGCGCGCGGAGGCGCGGACGCTATTGAAGTCTGGAACGAGATGAATATCGACCGCGAATGGCCATCAGGCTTGATCAGCGGCGCCAACTACACGCAAATGCTAAGCGCCGCGTACCACGCGATCAAGTCGGCAAATCCGGGAACACTCGTCATAAGCGGAGCGCCGGCGCCGACCGGCTTCTTCCAGGGTTGTTCCACCAACGGCGGCGATGACGACTGTTACATGCGCCAAATGGCCGCAGCAGGCGCCGCTAACGTACTCGATTGCGTGGGCATTCACTACAATGCGGGCATCGTGCCGCCGGACGCGTCCAGCGGGGCGCCTGTCGGCAGTTCGGGCCACTACTCCTGGTACTTGCCACGCATGATGAATCTCTATCGCAGCTTCTTCCCGAGCAAGCCGCTCTGCTTCACCGAGTTGGGTTATCTGACCGGCGAAGGAATCGGGGCGCTGCCAAGCGGCTTTGCCTGGGCTTCGGGCAATACCCTGGGCGAGCAGGCTTCCTGGCTAGCTGGCGCGGTCCATCGCCTGCGCGGTTCCGGCTACGTCCGCTTGTACATCGTGTGGAACGTGGACTCGACGCATTGGAGTTCCGATCCGCAATCCGGTTACGCGATCGTTCGTCCGGATGGCAGATGCCCGGCTTGCGACTCTCTGCGCGCCGCCATGGGCGGGTAGAACAGCGCGACAAGTCAAGCAACGAGGGTGAGGCTGCTAGTCTCACCCTTTTTTGTCGGTTTTACACGCGCGCGCCCAGCGTCGAGCGCAACGATTTTCGGGCGACCTGATAGGTCGCCCCTACGACTTTCGCGATGAATCCTGTAAGGATCAGCAATTAGCTGAGCGTCGCTATCGTACCGTACTTCGCCTTAGAGTTGATAATCCCCGGTGACACGAACGATCTTGTGGCTGTAGTTCTCCACGTATTCCATCAGCTTGGCCTGCAAATCCGCCCAGTCGGCGCTAGTGATGATCCGGCGCATGGATTCGTCGTCTTCGGCGATAGCGCCAGCCATGATTTTTGGCATATCGGAATCGGTATAAACGCTGTACCAGGCTTCGATCGGCGTCAAGCCCAACTTGGTCGTATTGGGGACCCATTCGCGCATTACGAATTCAAAATACTCTTGATCAAGCCCGGGTTTGATGTCCCAGTTCATCAGCAGCTTGACATTTCCGTTTGGCATAGGTTCGCGCTCGCTTTTGGCGGATCCTGACCACCACTATAACGCATAATCGCTTCGGGCGTCCAAAGAAGGTTTCAAATCAGAGCCGAGGAGGCGCGCAACAGCGCCACCCCCGTTTGTTCCGGCAGAAGGCTCGTCGTCACTCGCAGCGTATCCACCGGTTCCGTCTGCCCGACGCCCATGGCTTTGAGGAAGCTGTCGACGATCGATCCGCCGTCGGCGCTGCCGCCCTTGCCACGGTACATAGGAATGACGAGATTGGGTTCGATCAGGCTGATCAATTCCGCCAGTTGTTCATTGGGCAAGCCGACGCCGCCATTCAGGGGCATCAATAAAACATTGACTTCATCAAGTTGCTCGATCATGGATTGATCGGGCACCTGCCGCAGTTTTCCCAGATGCAATACGCTTAGATTGTTGGAAAACTCGAAAAGGTAAGCGATATTGTCCAATACACGGTCTTTTGCGGGATCGTGAATATGAAGCTGTATGCCGGTGACAAAGAGGTCGCCCACTTCATATTCTCCGGGACCGGAAATCACATAGTCATGATCTTTAACTTGATCGACATTGTGTCGAGACAATTCATGGCTGACGGTGACAAGATTGGCGCGCAGCTTCAGTTCTGGCGCGCCCTTTGCCGGCTTGTGGGGATCGGTCACCACGGAGGTGTGGCCGCGCTCGGTAATGCGAAAGCAGTTTCTACCAAACCAGGTGATATCCAAGGTGATACTCCTTCATCGCCAGCTTAGCAAGCATGTTCTAATTGTAGCGCGAGAATGGCGATAGGGAAAGTCCGAAGCGCAAGAGTCCCGCGGCGGTCAATCCGCGAATTCGCCCCACTCGTCCAGGGCGACTTCCAATTCCGCCTGGGTTTTTGTATACGCCTGGCCGAGCACGCGCACGCTGTCGGCGTCCCCCGCCAGACTGGCGTTATGCAGTTGCCGGTCGATCTCGCTCAAGTCCGTTTCCAATTCGTCAATCCTGGCTTCGAGCTCAGCCGCGCGTTTGGCGGCTTCGAAGGGGTTCAATCCACGAATTTTGACGCTGAGGTTCCCGCCTTTGGCGGCTCCGCTGTTGCGCGAAGCGCCGCCTTTGGCTTTGGCTTTTGCTTTTGCTCCCGCGTCGCGCGAGCGCCCGCCCCGATCCCGGAGAAAGCCCTGATAATCGCCATCGTAGATTGTCAACTTGCCAGCCGTCATCTCCCAGATCTGAGTCGCGAGCGCGTCCACGAGGTAACGATCGTGGCTGACCAGCAGGATCGTGCCGGTAAAATCTTCCAGCACCGCCTGCAATACCTCCTGGCTGTCGATATCCAGGTGATTGGTCGGTTCATCCAGCAAAAGCAGATTCGCGCCGAGCAAGGTCAGCTTGGCCAGAGCCACGCGACCGCGCTCGCCGCCGGAGAGGCTGGCTATCGGTCGAAAGACATCTTCGTTGCTGAACATGAAACGGCCCAAATAGTCGCGTGCCGCAGATATGGGCATTTTCTTGGTGGCGCGGATCTCGTCGAGGATTGAGTTGTCGCGGTTGAGCTTTTCATGCGCTTGCGCGAAATATCCTACTTTCACCTTGGCGCCCAGCGTGACCTCCCCGCCCAGTGGCGCCAGGTCGCCGGCAAGCGTTTTGAGCAAGGTTGATTTGCCGACGCCGTTGGGACCAATGAGGGCGACAGTTTCGCCACGAAGCACCAAGGCGTCGGGCGTCGTCATCAAGGGACTGTCGGACTCGTATCCGACCCGCAGATCTTCAGTCATGAGCACTTGATCGCCACTGCGCAGGTAATCGCCCATTTCCAAAAACATTTTGCGGCGATGCCGGGGACCGCTTTCCAGGATTTTCCCCCGCTTGCGCATGGTTTCGAGTTTTTTCAGACGCCCTTTGGCTTGGGCGGTGCGGCGGCTGCCCATGTGCCGGCGGACAAACTCCAACTCTTTTTCGATGAATTGCTGCTGCCAATAATACTCGTGCCGCAGGCTTTCTCGCTGCAGATCCCGCTGCTGGAGGTATGCGCTGTAATTGCCGCGGTAGGTCAACAGGCGCTTGTATTCCAACTCCCAGATTGTCGCGGCGAAGCTATCGAGAAAATAGCGATCGTGGCTGACCGCCAGGACGGCGCCCGGGAAAGATTTGAGGTAATTCTCCAGCCATTCAACAGCCTGGATATCCAAATGGTTGGTCGGCTCGTCCAGCAGCAGCAAATCCGGTTCTTCGAGCAGCAAGCGGCAAAGCAGGGCTCTGGTTTTTTGCCCGCCTGACAGCTGTGGCAATGGCATCGCGTATTCGTCGCTGGTGAAACCCAGCCCGCTCAGGACCATTTTGACGCGCGTCTCGTACTCATAACCGCCGCGCCGCTCAAATTCGGTCTGCAAACTGCCGTAGCGCTCCAGCGCTTCATCGCCGCTATCCGGGGCAGCCAGTTGATCTTCCAGCGCCGCCAATTGACCTTCCATGTCGCGCAGAGCGGCAAAAGCCTTCAACTGTTCTTCCCACAGGCTATGCGCCCCTGCCAATTCCGGACGCTGCGGCAGATAGCCCAGCCGTATTTTTCCGGCGACGGTCACATCGCCCGATGTCGGTTGATCCAGACCAGCCAGAATGTCGATCAGCGATGTTTTGCCCGCGCCATTGGGACCGACCAAGCCAATGCGAGCGCGGGCGGATATTTCCAGGCTGATATCGCTGAAGACTTCATCCGCGCCGTAGAATCTGCCCAAGTTTGTCGCGACGAGCAGGGACATGCTATTTCTCTGAGCAAATGTGGACAAAACGTCAGAAATTATATCACGCGCGTCGGGTCGATTTAACGGTCGCTTGTTGCGGCAGTGTATCAAAGTCGGTTGAAATAAAGAACAACAATCACCTGACAACCGGTAGGGGCGATTCGATGGACTCTGTTGAAATTCTACCCCACCCCCCGGCCCCCTCCCCGAGGCATCAGGGAGGGGGAGCTTAAAGACCCGTTATGAATCATTATAGTCTTTTGTTTATATCCAACAGTGACTGAGCTTGGTCGTAAACTGTGATTTTCAACAGAATCCGATGGATCGCCCGACGAGTAGAAACTGAATGAGTAACGGGCGACTCAGCGAGTGGCCCCTACCAAATCATTCGTATTTTGGGTTAAGGATCTCGTGTCGAGGACTGGCTACGAAGTATTTCAACCGAAAAGGATACACTCCCCGTGATTCGCGCCGACGCGTTCGCATGGCGACGAAAAATCAGATATAGTCCGGCTACGTCATAGCGCATCAGCAACGAAGCAGCATGGACGATTCGCGGTCACCCTTCATGAAGCGCCAGAGCAAACACCTGATACCTTTCATTATTGTCGGCGTCATCGCCTTGGCCGCGGCGCTGGCGTCTCAAATTGCGACGCCCCCTGCGCCCACCCCCCTTGTTAAAGGCGCAGGCGCGTCAGCGACAGCAGCGCCTTTTATCACCGTGAAATACAGGTTCGGTCGCGGCTATGTCGGCGACAACTGGCAAGTGTACTTTAACGAGCCGGATTCCAGCGTAGACAGGTCGGACTACGCCAATGGCATAGACGCGCCGCTGGCCAGCGCGATTGACGCCGCCGAGCGCTCGCTGGACATTGCAGCCTTCGAGCTGAACAGCGAGCTCATCTATGAGGCCATCCTGGGGGCGCAGCGACGGGGCGTGACGGCGCGCATCGTGACTGACGACAGACATGGCTTGGAAGACGACTCGAATACGGCATTGCGAGATCTTAGAGCGGCGGGACTGCCAATCGTAGTGGACAATCGCAGCGGACTGATGCATAACAAATTCATAATCGTCGACGAGAGGGCTGTATGGACCGGCTCCTGGAATTACACGCTCAACGGCACATACCGCAATAACAACAATGTCCTGGTATTGGAAAGCGCGCAAGCGGCTGCGGCGTACAAGAGCGAGTTCGACGAAATGTTCGAGCGGGGAGAATTTGGAGCGCGCTCATCCAATGACGGCGTCATCAGCATGGGGGAGGACGCCAGCGAGATCAGCATCATCTTCGCCCCGGAAGCTGATGAAATCGCCGCGCTGAGGGCGTCGATAGGAGCGGCGCAGTCTTCCATTCACTTCATGAGCTTCGTGTTTTCGCTCGATGAATTGGCGGGCGCGATGATCGAAAAAATGGCAGATCCGGACTTTGTCTTGCGGGGCGTCTTTGAAGAGCGCAACAGCACGGCGAGCTGGAGCCAATTGCCGGCTTTGTATTGCGCCGGCGCTCAAGTGCGCCAGGATGGCAATCGATACATCTTGCATCATAAAGTCATCATCATCGACGACAACACTGTCATCACGGGTTCATTCAATTTTTCCAATAGCGCCGCGCAAGACAATGATGAAAACATCGTAATCGTCCGCGATCCGGTCATCGCGAGTCTTTACCTCGAGGAATGGCAGCGCGTTTGGGACAGCGCGCAGGAAGTGGCGCCGGGCGAAGTCAACTGCGACTAGGCGCGATCCTCTCGACATCGCCGCAAGCGCAGCGGCGATTTTTTGGGCTGGCGTTCGATTTCGCCGCGCGCTTCCAGGTCCAGTTGCACCGCCTTGCAATACCAGCGCACGGAACCCGGCTTTGGAAAGAGCGACTTGGGCAGATCCTTGTCTTCCAGATAGGCGCGCACGCGTTCCTCCAAGGCGGAAAAAGGCATCCACTCTTCAAGCGGCAGCGCGTGTAGCATCGCCTCGCGAATGATGTGGTATTTGTCCGCCTTGAGGTTCTCTCGATGGTCGGGATGATTGATGTTTCGCGCTCTTATGCTTGTCATCTGTAATTCTCCAAGCTTCGGTCATGGTTTAGCTGATCGTTCTAGTTCCGCTATCCACAGAACTGGGAGTGTAAAATATGATGGATGTTGCTCTTTCTAACCCCCTCCCCCAGCCCCTCCCCAAAGCATTGGGGAGGGGGGCGTTTCCGCGAATATGCGCAAGCGTGGGCGAGCGCCCCCGGCTCGCCCGTACGACTTTTCGATTATTCTGTGTCTCTCTATGCTTCATCACAAGTAAGTGCAAGTGATTTTCGGGCGACCTGATAGGTCGCCCCTACAATTTCCGCCACATATGAGCCTTGTAAGGATCAGCTATTAGCTGACCCGACGCTATCGTACCGAGTTACTTCAAACATGTCCGTTCCTCAGAAAGCTTCCGAAGTTGCGGGGCGTTTCCGCGAATATGCGCAAGCGTGGGCGAGCCACCGGCTCGCCCGTAAACCTTTCCATAATTCCATGTCTCTATACTTCAACGTAGTTTCACATTACTTTCTTGGAACTACTTATATTCATGATTTTCGAGGCTCGCGAGGATCTTATGCCGAATGGGAAATCTGTTTATAGAGCTTGAAAGTGTCTTCTGCCCGACACAATTGCGTGCCCGGGGTCATCACGGCGGCGCTGCCCGCGGCAATACCCAGGCGCAAAGTCTCCCGCAGATCCCAGCCCTGCGCCAAGCCCATGACCAGGCCCGCCACCATGCTATCGCCGGCCCCGACTTTGCTTTGCGCTTTGACGATTGGCGCGCGCGAAAGCTGATATTCCTCAGCGGTGATCAGCGCCGCGCCGGCCGCGCCCATCGAAACGACGATGACCTCTGACAAGCCTTCGGCAATCAGGCGACGGGCGACTCTTTTAATCCCCGCTTCGTCATGCAGTTTTTCGCCGGCGAAGAGTTCCAGTTCGCGCAGATTCGGTTTCATCAGATAGACGCCTTTGCCAAAGGCGCGATGCAGGGGCTCGCCTGCCGCATCGACAACCACGCGGATTCCGTATTCGGCAGCGTAGCGCGTGATCTCGCCGTAGAATTCGGCGGGGACGCCGGCTGGCAAGCTGCCGCTGGCGACGATGATCTCCGGTTCCAGATTGAAAACCGCTTCCAGGCAAGCGATCCATTCCTCCGCGCTCAGTTCGGGACCCGGCATGGTGAAACGATACTGCAGGGTTGAACTCTCTTCGTAGACGACGAAGCTTTCGCGGGTGATGCCGGCGATGGGCACGGCGCGGCACTTGATGCCTTCGGCTTCCAGCAATTGGGTGAGCATGACGCCGGTATGCCCGCCGGCGGCATAAACCGCTGTGGATTCGCCATCAAGAAAGCGAATGGCGCGTGAAACGTTGATGCCGCCGCCGCCCGGATGAAACTCTGGCGCGGCGCAGCGCAATTTGATTTCCGGCGCGACAGAGTTAATGCGCGTGCCAATGTCCAGCGCCGGATTCATGGTGAGACTTACGATCTTGTCCACGATTTCATGGGTCTTCCCGTTTGCGGCGTCAGCAAGTTTAGCGACTGAGAACTGCATAAGCCAGACTTGAAATCGGCGCTGAAAGGCTTCTACGGCATCGGGCTCGCCAGCGTATTTAACCCTCATCCCCCGGCCCCTTCTCCCATAAAGGGCTGACGAGAGGACATGTTTCAACATAATCGTTTGTCTGGAATAAGGGAAAATTGCAGATAGATCCCTTTTCGCATGACATAATCGTAAAGAAATTGCAGTCCTTCTTTGAA
>DAOULD010000163.1:0-2573 GCA_034420635.1 Anaerolineae bacterium
TCAAAATCATAGTCCATCAATATACCAGCAATTCAAACTAAAATATAACCACAGAGGCACAGAGCGCACAGAGAAAAGCCATTCAAAATGAAAATTGCGCGCTTGTTTCTACAAATGGTCTTCAATGACAAGCCATTATCCTCTTTAAGTATGCAGATTCAGAGGAGTTTTGCCTTGTAATAAAACTTAAACTTTGTGTTCTTCGTGTCTTTGTGGTGAAAAAAATTTGAAGCGATTGCCCTGTGTCATTCCGCCAAAATATTGAAATGCACCCACAGATTTCGGTACAGTACCCAGAACTGCTACTTTTTGCTAGACTCGTACTGGATGCGCGCGGTGCGCCTCCGTATATGGATAGACTTGATAGGCAAAGGGACATACATGGCTACTTGGAAGAGCGACGAAGAACTTTTTGAATTGATTGAGGGCGAACTGTTTGTCGCCGTCATCGGAGACGTTCTGGACGACCTTGGATACCGGCACCAGTTTCTGCCGCCATATATCCAGCCGCTGCAGGCGGACATGCGCGTCTTGGGCAGAGCGATGACTGTATTCACCGCGGACTATCCCGGCGGCGTCATTGATGGCCAGACGGAATGGTCGCGGATGCCTTTTGGCTTGCTCTTTCGCGCCCTTGACGATCTCAAGCCCAACGAGGTCTACGTTTGCGCCGGCGGATCGCCCGAGTACGCCACCTGGGGAGAGATCATGACCACGCGCGCGCGGTATCTTGGCGCGCGCGGCGCCGTTTTGGACGGCTACTCTCGCGATACGGAGGGCGTGCTTCAGCAGAACTTTCCCACGTTTTCGCGTGGTTGTTACGCGCAAGATTCCGGCGCGCGCAGTCGCGTTTTGGACTTCCGCATTCCGATCGAGATCGGACAGGCCAGCGTCAGTTCGGGCGATCTGATCATCGGCGACCGCGACGGCGTTCTGGTGGTCCCGCGCCAGCTCGAAGATGAAGCGCTATCGCTGGCTTTGGAAAAGGCGCGAACTGAAAACCTGGTTCAAGCGGCCATCGAGAAGGGCATGAGCGCCGAAGAAGCCTTCAAAACCTACGGCGTATTGTAGCTTCTAAGGCTTGTCCGGTACTGGTGAAGAAGCGTTCCTTTTGTGCTTTTTAATGCGGTTATCCAATGGATCCGGGTCGGGAAGCGGGCGACCTGATAGGTCGCCCCTACATAGCGTATCTTTATGTTGTAGTTTGGGTCGTCAACTGGTGTCATTTGTGCTGTGGGGTGGGTATTTGCGTCCGTCCTGTTCATCACAGACAGAATACCGGACAAGCCTTCTAGGCAGGACTTACCTAAGAAGTTCAATCTAAGACAAAGGGGAGGATTGCGCGTGAAAGTTCTTTTTGGACCTACCATCATGTCGCTGGAAGACTCGCTTGGAGAGCTGCGAAAGAGATTTCCGGAGTGTGAATTTGAATATTGCCCGGAGGTCGACGGCTTGAATGATGCGATCCGCGATGCGGAGGTATTCGTCGGCAGCATGACCGAGGACTTGTTCAAGGCTGCGAAGCGGCTCAAATGGATACAGTCGCCCAGTTCCGGCGTCGACAAATACTTGAGCATCCCGGACTTAGCGGCTGGGGAGGTGCTGCTCACCAGCGCCAGCGGCACTCATGGACCGGGTTTGGCGGAAAGTACGCTGGGAACAATGCTCGCCTTCAACCGCGGATTGCTCACCAGTGTCGTCCGGCAACAAGCGCACAAGTGGTCCGCGAGCGAATTGCGACCGGTTCTCATCGAACTGACCGGCATGACCCTGGGCATCCTGGGATTTGGCGCATTTGGGCAACACCTGGCGGAACGCGCGCAAGCCTTCGGTATGCATATTCTGGCGATCGACGCCAGATCCCTGCGCAAGCCGGATTACGTGAGCCAGCTTTGGAGGCCGGACCGTCTCGACGACTTAATGAGCGAGTCGGATTATGTGGTAGTGGCATTGCCGCTGACACCGGAGACCGAAAACCTGATTACTGCCGAGAAGATCGCCCTGATGAAACCGAGCGCGATTTTGCTGGCAATGTCGCGCGGCGGCATCGTTGATCAAGACGCGGTCGCGCGCGCATTGCGCGAAGGGCGCTTAAGAGCGGCTGCGCTGGAAGTGATGCGCCCCGAACCCTTGCCAGCCGACAGCACCCTCTGGGATGTTGAGAACCTGCTCATCACCTCGCATATTGCCGGCGGCACACAATACGAGCGCCAGTACGTCATAGATATCTTCCGCGACAACCTGGAGCGACTGCTCGCGGGCAATTTGCCTTTGCGCAATCAGGTCGACAAAGCTGCTGGGTTCTAAGTAATTCCAAGTAAGTAATGAGAATGCGAAAATGCATTTATTCAACCCCTGTAGTGGTTCTATAAAACTGGACACTTTTTTTCAGAATTTGAGGGAGGGTTTTGATACCACTGCGCCTCGTATTCTGCCGGCGTCAGGTAGCCTAAAGTACTATGAACCCGTCTGTACGGATAGACTACTTCGATGAAGTGCTGCAGTTGCTTCCTGGCATCAACGATGTTGTCGTAGCAACTCAAATCCACTTCCTCCTCCTTGATGGTGCGCAT
>DAOULD010000164.1:0-38711 GCA_034420635.1 Anaerolineae bacterium
AACAGCAGCTATCGACACTTGCAACATCAGAATACGCGCGTTGACACAACATCGAAACGAGCTTCCCCCCATTGCAATGGGGGGATTGAGGGGGGTAGACCGAAGGCGGGCGCGAATCTGAGAGTAGCGGACAAGCCTTACGGGTTTCGGCATAGATCTGTGGGGGGGCGGATTTTGTTCAGCGCAAGTTGCGTATCGGGCAAGTCAATCAGCATGGCGCGGGCGTCCATTTGGGGGCGATTGCTTTGCGCCGTTTTAAGTTCCATCTTACCTAAGAATCCGCGTTCGATTACAATAGCGCTATTCTAGTCAGAGGCTATTTTTGGAGTATCTACATGCAACTCTATTCATGGAATGTCAACGGGATACGCGCCGCGCAGCGCAAGGGTTTTCTGGATTGGTTCCGGGCGGCGCAACCGGACGTCTTGACCATCCAGGAAACCAAAGCCCGTCCGGAGCAACTGGACGACGAACTGCGGCAGCCGGAGGGCTATCACAGCTGGTGGGTGAGCGCCGAAAAGAAGGGCTACAGCGGCGTCGGCTTATTCAGCAAAAGGGAGCCCAAGGAGGTCAAGCTGGGCTTGGGCATCGAGAAGTTTGACAGCGAAGGGCGCACGATTATCGCCGATTATGGGGATTTCACCTTGATGAGCACCTACCTGCCCAATGGCAAGGGCAGCGCGGAGCGATTGCAATTCAAAATGGAATACAAAGACGCGTTCCTCGATTATGCCAATGGCTTGCGGGCGGCGGGCAAGCCGGTGGCATTTTGCGGCGATATCAACACGGCGCATAACGAGATTGACCTGACGCATCCCAAGCCGAACTCCAAGTATTCGGGTTTCCTGCGGGAAGAGCGCGACTGGATGGACAAGGTGGTGGCGCAAGGGTACATCGACACTTACCGGCACCTGAATCCGGAGCAGGAAGGGGCTTATTCCTGGTGGTCGCTGCGCAGCGGGGCGCGGGCGAAGAATGTGGGCTGGCGGATCGATTACTTTTTCATTTCGCCGGACTTGCTGGACAAGATGGTCACGGCGGAGATTCACGCCGATGTCATGGGCAGCGATCACTGTCCGATCAGTTTGACGCTGGATTTTTGATATTCACCACAGAGGCGCAGAGGTTTTTATTCACCACAGAGGCGCAGAGGGTCGCGTAGACACTGACCGCCAGCACAGAGATTATGTTTCGGGCGACCTGATAGAGTCTGTTGAAATTCTACCCCACCCCCCGGCCCCCTCCCCGAAGCATCAGGGAGGGGGAGCTTAGAGAGCTGCTATAAACCCTCATGACCTTTCTTTTGTATGTGATAGTGACAAGGCCTGGTCGAAAATCGTAATTTTCAACAGCGTCTGATAGGTCGCCCTTACCAGCTGTCAGGTGAATGTTGTTCTTTATTTCAAGCGACTTCGATAGACTACCCGAGCACTGCGCCATCAGTTTGACGCTGGAATTCGGGGCTAGAGGAACATAACCAGCCTAGTATCTCATCCGCATTCCATAGTAGCCATCTTCAAGAGTGAGCAGGCAGATCAGCAGAATAATCGCCATGACAAGCAAAACAAGCCAGGGATGATCAAGCATCAGTTTGTCAAATCCTTGCGAGAGCTTCTGTTTGATGGATACCGGTTGACTGGCTTCCCGCTGCTGCCGCAAGCGTGATTGGCTGCGGTTCTTCCGCAAGGCTCGCGCGCCATATTGTTTGTAGACAGCGGGTCTGGGCTTCATGCGCCGCCGGGGGTTGCGTGGAACTTCCTTCGCAGGCTCTGGCGGCTGGGCTTGGGGCGATTGCCGCGGCGTCAGATAATGACTGCTGTGCGCGTCAATACGCAGGGCTGAGCCGCGCATTTCCTGAAGTTGATATGGATCCAGCCAGAGCCATTCGTCGCTCAGCGTCGCGTGATACTGTCTGTAGAGTTCGGCCGCGCTGGCCCGGAGGTCACTGGTTTCCAGTATAGAGACGAGTTCGATGCCAAAATCGCGCTCTTCTTCGTTGAGTATGGCCTCGATGAAGGTTTTCGGATGATGCGCCCCTTCAATGCGGTAGGCATCGCTGTCGACATCGCGAAGCACGCAGATATAGCCGGCCGGCGCTGCGCGCTCGGGCAGCGATTGATAAGCCTTGGGCGCTACGCTCTTCAAGATGGCATGCCTGCAATAATCGTTCAACTGGCTTCCGGGCGATGGTCTCCCAGCATTTTAGCAGATATTTCGACGCCTCTTCATACATAAACGGGGCACGGAGATTTTTTTGCCACAGAGGTCGCGTAGACACTGACAGCCGGCGCAGAGAGCACAGAGATTATGTTTCGGGCGACCTGATAGACTCTGTTGAAATTCTACCCCACCCCCCGGCCCCCTCCCCGAAGCATCAGGGAGGGGGAGCTTAAAGACCCGTTATGAATCATTATGGTCTTTTGTTTATATCCAACAGTGACTGGGCTTGGTCGTAAACTGTGATTTTCAACAGAGTCTGATAGGTCGCCCCGACATTGCTCGTTTGTATTCTGTGGCTGGGCGATCTTGCGCGGTGATGAGCCGGGATTCGCCGTATAATGGAAGCATGAGCATACAGGAGATCCTGCGCGACAGCTATCAACGGACGCTGAAGGCGCTGGTGATGGGCACATCGCCGGAGTCGCTGGCGCGGGCGCGCGAGCGAGCCTTCGTCAAGGCGCTGGCGACAGCATTCGAGGGGCGTTTCGAGGGCGAAGAATTCCGGGTATTTTCCGCCTATGGGCGCGGCAATCGCGCGGACTTCGGGGGCGAGCAATTGCTCTTCGACATTGAAGTGTGCCGCGTCGCTGCGGCAAGTTCCGCGGGGCGCAAAAGGGAATCGTTTTACATCGTTAGAGAAGCGCTTTGGCAAGTGGAAATCGACTTGTCGCAGGACTGGCGGCGAGTCGTCTACGCCATGAACCGACTCCGCTGCGGGGCTGCGGAGAACAAGCTGGTGATCGCGGCCGCGCCCGGGGCTGAGCAGGACAGTTTTCTCAAGACGCTGGAAGAGCCCGGCGCGGGCTGCGGCGAAGCGTTTTATCTGGCGACGATCCCGCATCCGCGCGATTGGGAGGATGACGAAGAAGGGCTGAAGATCTGGCAGTTTGTCGAGGGCGAATGGCAGGCGGTCATCATATAGAGGTTGACGGGTTTTCGCTTTCGCGCGCCAATTTGGAACTTGTGGGGGGCATGCTGACGTTCTAAGTAATCCCAAGTAAGTAATGAGAATGCGAAAGTGCGTTTATTCAACCCCACCCCCCGGCCCCCTCCCCATTGCAATGGGTCGCGTAGACACTGACCTTCGAGAGGGGGAGCGCATTCGGCGGGACTAGGATTACATCCAGAACTTTCGCTACAAACGAGATCTTTTCGCATTATCTTATTGGTATTACTTATATGTGAGGTTTGTGAAAGCAAGGAGGGCAAATGCTCAAAGTATATCTCGCGCTCGGCCTTGCGCTGGTGGTCATTGGATTGTCCGTCGTGGTGCAAAACAAAGATGTTTCCACCTATCGCGTGTGGTCAACCGTGGACAGCGTGAGCGTGTCGCCAGCGGAGGCGGACATAAACCGAGCGTGGGACTTGCGGGTCAACGGCAGTCACGGTGATGCCTGCGCCCTGGCCTTGCAAAGCGTCATCGCCCGTTATCCGCAGAACATCGATATCCAACTCTATCGCGAGATTCCCTCCACAGCCAATTGCGACGGCGACGAAGCTATCTTCGAAAGGCGCCTGTCGCTCACTGGCGAGTTGGCGGCCGGGCAGCCGCCTTACTTGATTATCAACAACCAGGTTTGGGCGATTTCTTACCCGGCGGGGGGGACCGATGGCCTTCCCATATTCGAAGCGCAGGAGCTGATGCCGGCGCAGGTCGAGCAAGCCGGTTTCGCAGCCGGCGCCGATGCGGCGGAAAATGTCGAATTGCGCATCCGAGGGTTTCAAGCGATCGGCTGTGATTTGCCCGAGTTGTATGCCAGGCGAGTATCCGCCGAAAGCGTATTGTTGGGCGTCTTCAACGCGATTGCCGCGGATACGATCTGCCCAGCCATGCTGGTCCCGATTGATGACAAAGTGACCCTTCCTGCAACGGATGCGCAGTCAGATGCGTTATTCAAGTTGAACGCAATTCCGATCAATGAACTGGAGATGCCAGAAATGAGCCCTATCGACAAAGTCTTGACCAATATCCTGGACGTGACGGTCAAGATCGAAAAATCCGAAAGGACGCGCGTCAGCCTTGATGTGCAAGGCGAGCACCCGGATGGCTGCGACTTCCCGGTCATCGTCAAGCAAGCCCGTCAGGGAAACAGCGTCACGGTCGAGGTGTATCGCGAAGTGCCGGCCGATGTATTCTGCCCGATGATACTCAAGCCCTATCAGGATACCATCCAGTTGGAGGGCGACTTCGCGCCCGGCGAATACATCATCAATGTCAATACCTACACGCAAGCGCTGAAGATCTGAGGGAGAGCCAGATGCGAAGATTCAGAACCGTCCTCTGCGCGGTATTTCTGCTTGGGAGCTTGTATGCGTCGCTTGGGCAGGCGCCAAGCCAAAGCATCGCCGTTACCGTCTACAACCAGGGCACAGCCTTGGTACGCGAGCAACGCCGTCTGACGCTGGACGAGGGCATCAACCGGATCCACTTGCGCGATGTCGCCGCCACGATTGATCCGACGTCCGTAAGCTTGCGTTCGCTGAGCCATCCCGACGGGACCGTCGTCCTGGAGCAGAATTACAGCTACGATTTGGTCAATAGCTCGGCGCTGCTCTCGCGCTATCTTGATGAGACGATCAAGATCACAGCCGCGGACGGCACGCTCTACAGCGGAGAATTGTTGAGCGGGCGCAATAGCGAAGCGATCCTGCGGACGGATTCCGGCGAGATCGTCGTGGTTCGCCTGCATGAGGCGCGCGATATTCGTTTCCCGGCATTGCCCGAGGCTTTAATCACCCGCCCGACATTGCAGTGGCTGCTGCGCAGCGCCAGCGCGGGCGAGCAAGATATCGAATTGACCTATCTTGCCGGGGGGATGAATTGGAGCGCGGACTACAATCTGCTTTTGACAAGCGATCAGACCAGCTTTAATCTCAAGGGATGGGTCACGCTGAACAACCATAGCGGGCGCGCCTTCGCAGAGGCGCGGCTGCGGCTGGTGGCCGGCGACCTTAGTCGCATTCAGCCGCAAGCGGTGATGGCGGAGGCGCGCGAAGAGATGGCCTTCGATATGAGCGGCAGGGGCGGGGGCGGCGTCGCCCAGCGAGAGCTCTTCGAATACCAACTGTATGAAATCGAGCGGCCGGTGACTATCGGCAACAACGAAACCAAGCAAATCGAATTCGTCAAGGGAGCGGAGATCGCGGCGAAGACTTTCTTCGTCTTCGACAAATCCCCTCAATTCGGGGCGTACTATTCGCCGATTGACTATCCGGAAGGCTATGGCGTCGACGATAGCGATGATGTGCTGGCCTATCTGGAATTCAACACGGGCGAGGACAGCGGCTTGGCAGCGGACCTGCCGGCCGGGCGCGTCCGCGTGTATCAGCAGGACGGCGCCGGGGCCGGATTGCTCATCGGCGAGAATCTCATCGATCACAGTCCCGAAGGCGAAGATGTGCAGATCCTTCTGGGCAAGAGTTTTGATCTGGTCGGCGAGCGCAGTCAGACTAGCTACCAAATCGCGTCTCGCGATGTTGCCCGGGAAAGTTTTGAGATCCGCCTGCGCAACCGCAAGGACGATGAAACGGTCGAGATTCGCGTGCCGGAACGGCTCTATCGCTGGAGCGACTGGGAAATCGTAGCAAGCTCGCAGCCTTTCGAAAAGCTGGATTCTTCCACTATCGAGTTCCGCGTCGTGGTTGAGCCGGGCGCGGAGGCGGCGCTGAGCTACACGGTGCAATACCGTTTCCCAAGCAATCGATAGTGATTTTCGGGCGAGCAGATAGAGTCTGTTGAAATTCTACCCCACCCCCCGGCCCCCTCCCCGATGCTTCGGGGAGGGGGAGCTTAGAGAGCCGTTATGAATTATTATGGCTTTTCGTTTGTATGTAATAGGGATAAGGCTTGGTCGGAAATGGTAATTTTCAACAGCGACATATCATGCCGCCCGTCGATGCGATGGCGCGGTTTCGGGCGACCAGATTGGTCGCCCCTACGGGTTTCGATTATTTTGTAGTTTTCTATATTTCATCAAATTATTCGCAGGACTTACTTGCATTTACTGAGGGGTGTGTTTCGGGCGACTCACAGAGTCGCCCCTACGGATTTCGACGTAGTGGGGGTTAGGTTGCGCAGGTTGTGTGGGCTGTCACAAGGTCGCAGCGCAGAGGGTGTGTTTCGGGCGACACAAGTGTCGCCCCTACGGATTTCGGATTTGCGAGGCATGATTGAAGATGCCGAGGGTAGAGAAATGTGCTGCAGGCGGCGGGAATGCGGTAAAATGATCAGAGACTATGAACGGTCAAACGGTACATGGCAATGAAAACGGGAGCACTCGAGACGGGAAAAGGAGTCGGCGCAGACAATGGGGGCCCCCGCAGGTTGCGGCCGCGCGATTTTCGAACGCTGCCGCAGTTGGCTCCTCCAGCCGCCTATATTTGCGTGTTGCGCGATCCAAACGCCGAAGCTTACCGGATCGAAGCTAGCGAGGCGCCTAAAGCCTTCATCGACAAGCTCATGCAGGCAGGGGATTACCGGTTTGGCATTGAACTTGTCGCGCTATTGGCAACTGATGATCTCGCCGCCACCGAGGCTTATCTCGATGAAAAACATGGCGCGGCCTTGAGCAGCGATTGGCTAATCTTTGACGCGTATCAGATCGAGGCGCTCTATGGGTCGGTCCTGGTCGAGCATCAGCGCAACAGTTTCTATATCTTTCCGGAGAGCCAGACCCCAGCCAAAGGCTCCGTCAGCAGACGGCGAAACGTCAGGCGATTCTGGTCCGGAGGGGAGCGCAGGCGATGGCAGCGAAGGAGCGAATTGCTGCGCGACCCGGTGCTCGACGAAGAAGATGATCTCTTTAGCGCGTTTATGACAAGCAAGCACATCGAGATCGGATTCAAGATTGCGCTGGTGGTTCTCGTTGTGCTGATTACGCTTGCCAGAAACGGCTAGTCGTCGCGCAGGCGGGGGGACCCTCAGCCAAGCCCCTCTCCCAAAATGGGAGAGGGGCGGACACCTTTTCATCAGGCGTGATATCGCCGCAAAACTTGAAATTATTTCGGTGATTTTCGGGCGACCTGATAGAGTCTGTTGAAATTCTACCCCACCCCCCGACCCCCTCCCCGAAGCATCAGGGAGGGGGAGCTTAAAGACCCGTTATGAATCATTATGGTCTTTTGTTTATATCCAACAGTGACTGGGCTTAGTCGTAAAACTGTGATTTTCAACAGAGTCTGATAGATCGCCCCTACGGGTTTCGACATAAATAAACCTTGTAGGGGGCAGGTTGCGCAGGTTGTGTGGACAGGCACAAGGTCGCAGCGCAGAGGGCTGTGTTTCGGGCGACCAGATTGGTCGCCCCTACGGATTTCGACATAGACCTGTAGCAGGTTGCGCAGGTTGTGTGGACAGTCAAAAGGTCGCAGCGTAGAGGGATGTGTTTCGGGCGACACAAGTGTCGCCCCTACGGATTTCGACGTAGACCGGTGGCAGGTTGCACAGGTTGTGTGGACAGGCACAAGGTCGCAGCGCAGAGGGCGTGTTTCGGGCGATACAAGCGTCGCTCCTACGGATTTCGACATAGACCTGTGGCAAGTTGCGCAGGTTGTGTGGACAGCCGCGAGACCGCAGCATAGAGGGCGTGTTTCGGGCGACACAAGTGTCGCCCCTACGGATTTCGACGTAGTGGGGGTTAGGTTGCGCAGGTTGTGTGGACAGGCGCAGGATCGCAGCGCAGAGGGTGTGTTTCGGGCGACCTGATAGGTCGCCCCTACGGTTTTCGACGTAGACCGGTGGCAGGTTGCGCAGGTTGTGTGGACAGGCGCAGGATCGCAGCGCAGAGGGATGTGTTTCGGGCGACCAGATTGGTCGCCCCTACGGATTTCGACATAGACCTGTGGCAAGTTGCGGTGGGCGCGTGGACAGGCACAAGGTCGCAGCATAGAGGGCGTGTTTCGGGCGACACAAGTGTCGCCCCTACGGATTTCGACGTAGACCTGTAGCAGGTTGCGCAGGTTGCGTGAACAGTCACAAGGTCGCAGCGCAGAGGGCTGTGTTTCGGGCGACCAGATTGGTCGCCCCTACGGGTTTCGACGTAGTGGGGGGTTAGGTTGCGCTGGGCGCGTGGACAGGCGCAGGATCGCAGCGCAGAGGGCTGTGTTTCGGGCGACCAGATTGGTCGCCCCTACGGGTTTCGACGTAGTGGGGGTTAGGTTGCGCAGGTTGTGTGGACAGCCGCGAGACTGCAGCGCAGAGGGTGTGTTTCGGGCGATACAAGCGTCGTCCCTACCATCCGCATTTTGGGTTAAGGATCTCGCGTCGAGGACCCGCTGAAAGAATTTCAACCGAAAAGGATACACTAGCCACCCTGAAATTTGGCAAGGGGGAGAAGTCGTATTATTATAGGTTATTAGAAATAATATGTCTTAGCGATTGGGACGTATAGATATGGCTCATGACTGTTTCCGCAATGGAAAAGAGACTGTCCCCATACCCTCCATAATATATCTTAATAATACATTCCGCGCTTTACTCCAGGCGCCGCCAGGCGTCAAAGCCATTCTGATCGTGGCATGGCTGGCTTTCCTGCTGTCGAGCGCGCAGGCGCAGGGGCAAAACCCGACGCCGGCCGACTGCGGATTGCCCGTCTCGGGAAATATCGTCGCTTCGGCGACTTACACGCTGAGCGCCGACTGCGTTCAGACCGGCGAGCTTAATATAGCGACGGCGGCCGTGGGACAACCCGGGTTCAGGCTAACTATTAACGGAGCCGGGCGTACGATCAAGCTGGGGGCGGGTGATTTCGCGTTCATTAAAGACACTGACTCGCTAAATCGAAACGAGGTCATTCTAAGCAACTTCACGCTTGATGGACAACTCAACGAACGCGTGCTTATTATGCAAGGCCACGCCATCAGGGCGGAAAACGTGACTTTCACCAGGAATAGCGGCACTGTGATTTCCGCCACCTCGGTTACGTTGACGAATGTCCTTTTTGACAGCAACTTGTTCAGCGGACTGGGCTTTGGCGTCAATGGCGGCACGCTGAACATAACGCCAAACTCCAGCGCCACCATTAGCAACGCCGTGTTTCGCAACAATAGCAACATGAACATCGTTCTGCACCCGGGCGCCACGCTGACAAGCGAGGGCTGCCTGAGCTTTTCGGGCAATCTGGCTTATAACGTGGTGCACAGCGGCGTATGGGCGAGCGCCGGCAGTTGGATAGACAAGAGCACGGGCGAGTGCAGCGGCGAAATCGGCAACGGCGGTCAGGCTGTCCTGCCCGCGATACAGCTAATGCCTTGCGGGCTGCCGGCCGGTCTCGCCCTCATCAATTCTGATGTGACCTATAGCCTGCGCGGGGATTGCGAAGGCGTTATCGCCCTCGTAGTTTCGGGAGGGAAGCGGGCGACCATCAGGGCGAACGGTTATCGCATTTCGAGAGACGAGAGCCTTCCGGCTGCATTCCGAATCGCCGGCGACGCCAGCCTGACAGTCAGCGACGCCATCTTTGACAGCGGGCAATTTTTGAATTTCGGGTCACTGACGGTGACTCGTTCGGAAGTGCGGAATTCGGCGCGTCTGGCGCTGATCAATTACGGCACAGCCAGTTTCAGCAATATGCTCTTCGAGGACAACAGCGCGCCGTCATTTGCCGGCTTGTATTATGGCGGGGCTATTTTCGAGAAGGGCATCGGGACCTTCAGCGATTCCAAGTTCGTCGGCGTCAGCGGCGGCGACGCAGCCTTAAGAGCCAACGGCAGCACCGCCGCGCTTACCCTGAACGGCTGCATCAGCTTCGAGGGCTTGGCGCAAGGCTATCCGGAGACCGTAGCGCAAGGCGGGGCTACGCTGAATGACAATCGCGATACCGGCGCTTGCAATCCCAGGGTGGGACCGCGCCCGCCGGTCACTCCCGACGACCGGGAAGACGAGCGCGAAGATGAGCGGAAGCCGGTGGAGACAGCGACAAACCCGAGGCCGGATCGCTGTATGAATATCGGCGTCATCGGCCTGTTGTGTCGCGAGAAGGACGACGGCGAGCCAATCATGGAGGTCTGGGAGATCACGGCAGAGAGCGCTGTCGTTTTCGCGCTGGGCATGAGGCAATCCCAGGTAGAGGGAAGCTCGCAAGACCTGGTTATGTGTTCGGCGAATGGCCGCGCTCGCGTCATCGTCAGTCGGCAGCCGCCGCCGGAGGTCCTCGAGATCTGGCGCAGAGACGCCCGCTATGTCGAGGCGCTCAAAGTTCCGAGGCGCTACATCACGGTTTCGATGGGTCCGACCGTGGAGGGCAAGATTCATCATGTGATCATTGATCACTCCATTGACGGGCGGGTCATGTCGACTGTGGACAGCTACAGCGGTCTGTCCGGATGTGACAGGGAGCAGCAGGTTGACCAGGAAGATACGGACAGCCCCGAGCGCGAAAGTCGCGCCGTTTACGCGCCTTTTGTTCAGCGGCAAGCGGCGCAGCCGGACGGTTCGATCGTCCATGTCGTTCAGCCGGGGGACACCGTGAACGCCATCGCGATCGCCTATCGAGTCTCGGCCAGAGACATCATCGCGCGCAATCAGCTGGGGGAGCGCGGCAGTTACATTGTCGTCGGTCAGACTTTGGTCATCCGCAATTGACTAAAAGACGCTGTCGGGGCTTTTAATCGGGGGTTTCGCAGAGTCCGTAGCTATTCTGCATGTAGAGGATGTGTGAATTGAAAGCCTTCATATCCTCAGTGTTCCAAAGACGCTGATACTGCCCATCGCTCTTTAGGAGCCAGGAGTTCTTGATGTCTTCAATATCGGTTTGCAAGATGCGCAGGACGCGCCACTGTATACGCGGATCAAGAATGGGAAAGACAACTTCCACGCGGTTGAGCAAATTGCGACGCATCAGGTCGGCGCTGCCCAAATAGAGTTGCTGGTGCTCGGGCGCGTTGTGGAAATAATAGATGCGGCTATGTTCCAGGTAGCGTCCCACAATGCTCTTGACAGTGATGTTCTCGCTCAAGCCCGGTATGCCGGCGCGCAAACAGCAGAGGCCCCTGACGATGAGGTCAATTTTGACCCCGGCTTGTGAAGCCTGATAAAGTTTTTCAATCATGTGATCTTCTTCAAGTTGGTTCATTTTGAAGATCAGGCGGGCTCCCTCGCCGCGCTCCGCCGCAGCGATTTCATTGTCAATGAGCGCAACGAGGGCGTCATGCAGGTATTCGGGCGCCACCAGCAAGCGGCTGTAGGCGGTATCGGGCGCGTAGCCGGTCAAGCGATTGAAGAGCCGCGAGGCGTCGTCGGCGATCTGTTCGTTGCAGGTGAACAAACCGATATCGGCGTAAAGGCGCGCGGTTGTGGCGTTGTAATTGCCCGTGCCCAGATGCACATAGCGGCGCAAGCCATCTCGTTCGCGGCGCACGACCATTGATATCTTGGCGTGGGTCTTGACGGGAAGCTCCTCCACCCCATAAACCACATGGACGCCCTTTTCTTCCAGCGCGGTGACCCACTCCAGGTTGTTTTCCTCGTCAAAGCGCGCTTTGAGCTCCACCAGGACGGTCACTTGCTTCTCGTTGTCGCGGGCATCCATGAGCGCGTTGACAACGGGGGAATTGGAACCGACGCGATAGAGCGTTGTCTTGATGGCCAGCACGTCCGGATCGCGGGAGGCGCGTTTGAAAAAGTCCTCGACCGGCGAAAAAGAATCGTAGGGATGGTGGACGATCACATCTTGTTTGCGGATGACTTCAAAAAAGTCCGACCCTTTGTTGAAGGGTTCCGGCAGCCGCGGCACATAGGGCGGATCCTTGAGATCGGGCCTGTCGACCTGCAAGACCTCGAAGAGATCCGCCGAGCCCAGTTCGCCTTCGATGGTATAAACTTCGCGGTTTGAAGGCACTTCCAGGGAGCTCATCAGTCGTTTGAGCATGCGCTCGCTAATTTCGGCAGGCACGCTCAAACGGACCACCGAGCCAAAGCGCCTTTCACGCACACCCTGCTCAATGATGGATTTCACATCCAGCAGGTCTTCGTCCTGCTCGTGCTCATAATCGATATCGGCGTTGCGCAAGATGCGGAAGGGAAAAGCCTCGACGATTTGCATACCGGGGAAGAGTTCCGACAAGTGATCGGCGATGATGTCCTCCATCCACAGGAAGCAGCAACTGTCCCGCTCGATGCCGGAATAACTGTCCATGACCGATTCCAGGCGCACGATGCGCGGCAGCACATCAACCGGCACTTTGATGCGGGCAAATTCAAAGCCCGAAGCCATATCATCGCCCGCGCGTTCGAGATAAACGCCGAGATTGAGGCTCAAATTGGAAATGAAGGGAAAGGGCCTGGCGTGATCAACCGCCAGCGGCGTCAGGACCGGGAAGACCTCGGAGCGAAAATAGTAGGATACGGCGTCGCGCTCGTCGTCGGTCAATTGATGCGTCTTGAGGAAGTGAATGTCCTCTTTGGCAAGCAGGTCGAAGACATGATGCCGGACGCGCCGCTGCCGCGCGATCAGAGCGGCGACCTTTTCGTGAATGGCGCGCAGCAGTTGGGTTGGGGTGATGCCGTCGGGACGGGTCTTGGGATTGTTGAGGTGCAGCTTCTGAAAATAACCCGCCACGCGGACCATATAGAATTCGTCGAGGTTGTTGCCGACAATGGCGATAAACTTCACCCGCTCCAGCAATGGCGTCGATTCGTCCTCAGCCAGCGCCAGCACCCGCTCTTGAAAGTCCAGGGTGCTGATTTCGCGGTTGATGAAATTTTCCGGCGACAGCCGGGGGTGTATTGCTTCACTCATAAAATAACCTGACTCAGAGAGATTCTATGCCTTCATAATACTGTAAGATTAGCGGAAATGCGAAATAGTTGGCAAGCGAGCCAGGGCAATCGCTTCAAATTATTCACCACAGAGGGCGCGTAGACACAGCCCTTCGGCACAGAGAGCACAGAGTGGATTGTTTCGGGCGACCTGATAGGTCGCTGTTGAAATTCTACCCCACCCCCCGGCCCCCTCCCCGAAGCATCAGGGAGGGGGAGCTTAAAGACCCGTTATGAATCATTATGGTCTTTTGTTTATATCCAACAGTGACTTGGCTTGGTCGTAAACTGTGATTTTCAACAGCGTCTGATAGGTCGCCCCTACATTGCTTGTCCGGTATTGTGATTCCAACGTAAATGCGTTACTCCCGGCATTTTGTGGTCGCGAAAACTTGTCGCAACCGAAGGGCGGATATTCGCGTATAATATAGAAATGTTGTAGGTACAGGAGTTGCGGGATGAACTTCAAAGTCGGAATCGGAATTGTCATCGCGGTTATTATCGGCGCCTTGCTGCTTTCGGGATTGCTGGGCAAGCTGATAGGCTTGGCGATCTCGCTGGCGATATGGGGCTTCGTCGGTTATCTGGCGGGCAACCTGGTACAGGGCGAAGGTTACGGGTTGATTGGCAATATCGTGCTGGGGATCCTGGGCGGTTTCGTCGGATCGTTGATTGTAACCATTGTCGGCATTACTGGATTGATCAAGGTGCCATTCATCGGGGGGATTCTGGTCGGTGTGCTGGGCGCGGTTGTGGTGGTGATGGTGAGCAAGTTTTTCGCGCCGAAAGAAGGCGGGGAGTAGTAGCGGTTTACAGGTTGCCGCCGTTGACCCAGATAAGGAATTCGGCAAGGCTAAAGACGTGCAACAGATTTTGCTTTTGCATTGAACGCAGCCAGCGCTCTGCGCCCGGGCGATATCCATTCCCGTCCAGGATCAGTATGGTTCGCAACTCCGACTTGAAGATGTTGAACACCAAATAGGGAAATTTCTCGTCAACACTGCCCCCCACCTGTTGCCATTTCGCTTCTATGACCAGTCCTTCGGGCCACTTCTGCGGATGGAAGAGCATGAAGTCACACTTGAGATCGGTATCGTAGATCGTCTTACCGATATATGTTTGCCGGCAATAGCTGGGTTCGTCTAAGTTGGCGAGCATCGTGGAAAAGCGCCGGCTTTCCTTCATTTGCCTGAAGCCGCATTGCAACAGGTTATTTTCGATATTCTGCTCCAAGCGATTGCCTGTCAGATTAGCGCGCCCACCTTGCGTTTGCGCCATTGTCCCCCCTCAATAATTCGTAATCAGCAATTCGTCGACAGCCCCGCGCTTGTCAGCCCGGGAATTCACAAAGCGCGGCGCTTTTACGATTTCGACCTTAAAAGCGGGACTGCTATAGAGTGTCGACGAGGTATCGCTGTTGGAAAGCATGAACTTCGCGCCCTTGTCATGCAGGGCGAGGCAAAGATCGCGCAGGGCTTCCTGTTCTTTGATGCCAAAATCATCTTTGGCGTAGCGCGTGAAGGAGGTCTTGTCGAGCGGCTGGTATGGCGGGTCGAAATAGACGAAGTCGCCCTGCCCCGCTTGTAGCTCGCGGAAATCGCGCAGGCGAATGTCCACTCCCTGCAGGGCGCTGTGGCAGGCGCGTAGAATGTTTTCCTGGCAAATTGCGGGATTCTTGTAGCTGCCTAGCGGGACGTTGAACTCGCCGCGGCTATTAACGCGCCAGAGGCCGTTGTAGCAGGTTTTGTTGAGGTAAATGAAGCGGGCGGCTATCTCAATGCGGTCGTCGAGATGATGCTGCTTTCGGACTTGGTAATAATAAGTTTTCGAGTGCCTTTGCGCGTGCTGTCGCAGCCTGCTGATGAGGGGTTCGGGATCACGCTTGATAACCTGATACGTGTTGATTAAGTCGAAATTGACATCGCTGAGATGGAATGCCCCCCCCCCGTTGCTGCATATTACGTAATGCGAAAAACAGAGCGCCGCCGCCGAGGAAGGGTTCGTAATAATTATTGAACGCTGCCGGCATTCTCGCCAGCAGTTCGGGCAGCAGACTGCGTTTGCCGCCTACCCATTTCACAAAGGGCGCCGCTGTCGCGTTGATTTCTGGTAATGGCTTTTGCCTCATGCTACCGCCCTGCCGGCATCCCTTCGCACATTTGATCTATATGATCAGATTGGCGTTTTGTCAAGTCGCAGCAAAGGGTGTAGTGAAAATCGCGGATGGCGCTATCGCGAGTTTAATACAGGGGATTCACCACAGAGGCACAGAGAGCGCAGAGAGATTTTGGCCGTAGAGGGGCTGTTTCGGGCGACCAGATTGGTCGCCCCTACGGGATTCGATTATTTTGTAATTTTCTATATTTCATCAAATTATTCGCAGGACTTACTTGCATATACTGAGAGTGCAGAGTTTAAGCTAGGGGAACAAGTTTCGGGAGACCCAAGGGGCGTCCCTGTCGTTGGTATTTTGGGTTAGGGATTTTATGTCGTGGACATACTAAAGCGTTTCAACCGAAAAGGATACAGGACTCAACAAAGCGGGAATACAAAAAAAGAAAAGTTCTATGTTATACTTGCCGCTCTATATGGAAACGGACTTTGCACGGTCGCGCGAAGGGGACGCAATGGCAAAACCAAGCAAAGAAATGCTCTTGGACTGGTACCGCCAGATGGTGCTGATTCGAGAATTCGAAGAAACTTGCCATCGGCTCTACGAAGAAAAACGCATCACCGGCGTATACATGCACCTTTATAGCGGGCACGAAGCCAGCGGGGTCGGCTCAATGGCGGCTTTGCGCCCCAGCGACCATGTCATCACCGCTTATCGCGACCATGGCATCGCGCTGATTTTGGGCATGGATCCCGGGGCAGTGATGGCGGAAATGATGGGCAAAAAGACCGGCAGCAGCGGCGGCAAAGGCGGCTCGATGCACCTGGCCTCCGCCGAGCATAATTTCTGGGGCGGCTACGCCATTGTGGGCGGTCATTTGCCGCTGGCGGCGGGTATTGCGCTGGAAGCGCGCTATCGCGGCAGCGATGATGTCACCATGACCTATGTCGGCGACGGGGCTACTAATAATGGCTATTTCCACGAATCGCTCAATATGAGTTCGATCTGGGATTTGCCCGTGGTCTGGATTATCGAAAACAACGGTTATGGCATGGGTACGGAAGTGGACCGAGCCAGCGGGCAAATTGAGTTGCATCGCAAGGCGGAAGCTTACGGCATCAAGAGCTTTGGCCGCGTCAATGGGCAGGACGCCCTGGAAGTTTACGATGTCGCGACGCAGGCGGTCGATTACGCGCGGGAACATGGACCGGTTGTGGTAGAGCATGTGACCTATCGCTATCGGGGACATGGCGTTTCCGACAAGCAATACGACGCCCGCGAAGATATGTCGGCCGAGTTGCGCGAATGGATGGAATGTCGCGAGCCGATCAAGATCCTGCGCGATCAGATCTTAAAAGAGCACAAGGGCGTCAAAGCGATTTTGGCGGCGCATGAAGAAGAGGCGCGGCGGATTGTCAAAGAGGCGGTGGAATTTGCCGAAGCCAGTGAGCTACCAAAGAGCTATCAAGAGCTATTTCAGAACACGTATGTTCATTCAAATCTGGTTCACAAGACCGACATGAGCGTTGGCGCCGGCAGCGATTAAGGTGATATAGCTGGCATAGTTGCTTTGGGGACTTTCATCAAATAAGGGAAGCGCGATGGCAGTAAGAAACGTCGCCATGCGGGAAGCCATCCGCAGGGCGTTGCAAGAAGAGATGCGCCGCGATGAGAACGTCTTTGTCATGGGCGAAGAGGTGGCGTACTGGCAAGGCACGCATCGGGTCACGCGCGGCTTTCTGGAGGAATTTGGCGAGAGGCGGGTGCGGGACACGCCGATCAGCGAGATGGCGATTGGCGGCGTGGCGGTGGGCGCGGCAATGGCCGGCTTGCGACCGGTGGCCGAATTCATGACCATCAACTTCGCCTTTCTGGCGTTGGACGCGATCGCCAATCACGCGGGCAAGGTGCGTTATTTCTTCGATGGCATGTTCAAAGTACCTTTGGTCTACCGCGCCGCGAGCGGCTGGGGGAATCAAGCGACGGCGTCGCATTCGCATAGTCCGGAACCGATCTTCGCGCATTTTCCCGGCGTATATGTGGGCTGCCCTTCCAACTCGATGGATGCCTACGGCATGTTAAAAGCATCGATTCGCGATGACAATCCGGTGCTCTTCACCGAGAGCATCGCCCTTTATCCCAAACCGGGTCCGATGCCCGATGACGAGGATACCGACTATCTGATTCCCATCGGCAAAGGCGATATCAAGCGCGAGGGGACCGACGTCACTCTGGTGGCTTACGCGAGGGGGGTCGACTGGGCATTGGGGGCGGCGCGGCAATTGGCGGCGGACGGCGTCGAAGCGGAAGTCGTCGATTTGCGCTGGTTGCGTCCCCTGGACATGGATCTGGTTTACAGCAGCTTCAAGAAGACCAACCGCTGCGTCATCGTGGAAGAATCGCTGCCCATGTACAGTTTCGGCAGCGAGATCGCCGCGCTCTTGCAGGAAAACATGTTCGACTACATGGACGCGCCGATCAAGCGGGTCGCGGCGGAAGACGTTCCCCTGCCCTATTCCAAGGAGATTGAGCTTTTGGCGCTGCCGGACGCCCAAAAGGTCGTCGACGCGGTCAAGGAGATAGTTTAGATGGCTTACGAAGTCAAGCTTACAACCGATGGACTGCTGATCAACTGGCTGCGCGACGTGGGCGAGAATGTCTCGGCCAGCGATATTATCGCCGAAGTGGAAGCCGACAAAGCGACAGTCGAGATCGAGGCTGGCAGCGACGGCACATTGCTGGAACTGCGTGCAGAACCCGGGGACGAGATCGGCGAAGGGAGCGTCATTGCGGTGATCGGGGCTTCAGGCGAGGTCGTCGCCTCAGAAGCGGAGGCCGCGCCGGCAGCGGGTGAAGCGGCGGCAAAGGCGCCCGCTCCCGATACCACTAACGGGGCAGCTATGACCGCCGACGGTCGCGTCAAGGCATCGCCTCTGGCGCGGCGCATGGCGGCTGACAAGGGCATTGATCTGCGCCGCGTACAGGGATCCGGACCCGGCGGCAGGATCGTCAAATCCGATATCGAGAATTTCGCCGAAAAGCCCATGTTGCCGCCGACGCCGGCGGCTGCCCCGGCAACGGGAAGCCAAGCGACCTGGGGCAAGTTGCCCGAAGAAGACGTTGATGTCATTCCCCTGTCGCGCATGCGCCGGGCTATCGCCGACGGCACCATCCGCAGCAAGAGCAATACGCCGCATTTTTATGTCACGGTTGAAGCCGATGTCGAGCCGCTGCTGGCGCTGCGCAAAGAGATCAACAGCGCTTTGGCGGAAGAGGGCATCAAGATCAGCGTCAACGACCTGTTGATCAAAGCGCTTGCGCTGAGTTTGCGGGCATTCCCCAACCTCAACAGTCATTATTACGGCGATCGACTGGTCCAGCACCAGCGCGTCAACATCGGCATCTCGGTCGCGCTGCCGGAGAACGGTTTGGTCAATGTCGTCTGCCATAATGCCGACAGCGTTTCGCTGCGCGAGATGGCGGTCAATAACAAGGCGATGTATGAGCGCGCCCGTTCCGGCAAGATCAAGCCGGACGATATCCGCGGCGCGACCTTCACCATTAGCAACCTGGGTCCTTTCAACGTGAAGGATTTCTCAGCCATCATCAGTTCGCCGGAAGCCGGCATACTGGCGGTTTCATCAGCGCAGCGCGTGCCGGTCGTGCGGGATGACGGTACGCTGGGCGCAGGGACGCGGATGAACATGACGCTGAGCGTCGATCATCGCGTCAGCAACGGCGCGGAAGGCGCGGCTTTCTGCAACCATCTGCGCGAACTGGTGGAGAATCCGCTGCGGTTGCTGGATTTGAGCGAGGTGTAACTTTTTAGCCCCATCCCCCGGTCTGACGCCCCCTCGGTCCGCCGCCTCGCGGGGGATGCGTCCCCATAAAGTGATTTTCGGGCGACCTGATAGGTCGCCCCTACAAGGCTTGTCCGCTACTGCATAGCGCTAGCGCGTTTTTTCTACCCCATCCCCCGGCCCCTTCCCCGAGGCATCAGGGAAGGGGAGCTAACGTAGCGCGAACTCGCTTGAAAACAGCAGTTATCGACACTTGCAACATCAGAATACTCGTGTTGATGCAACGTCGAAACTAGCTTCCCCCCATTGCTATGGGGGGATTGAGGGGGGTGGGCCAAAGGCGGATGCGAATCAATTAGTAGCGGACAAGCCTTACAATTTTCGCCATATATGAACCTTGTAGGGGTCAGAGCGCGTAGGTCGCGTAGGTCGCGTAGACACTGACCGCCGACACAGCCCTACGTTATTAGCTGACCCGTCGCTGTCGGACCGTGTTACTTCAAAGGTGTCCGCTCGTCAGCCCATAAAGAGGGAAGGGGAGTAAAGCCCGGAAGTTTTGCAGTGCTGAAGTCGCTTCTCTTTACGAAAGCACCCTTGCATTGACGAAAGCCGACCGCGTCAGTAATGTCTTGTCAGAGACAACCCTTGCGAAGGTTCGCATCCGATGTCGAAGCGTGTCCTTTTCATCGCAGCACTGCACCATCCCGAAGAACTTCAAGCCGATATTCGCAGCGCCGACTCCGGCGAAGCCCCGCCCTTGTTCCCCAGCAGCATGGGACAGCATTTCTGGGAGCGTGCCATGCGCGCGGCGGGCTATGAGCTGGAAGTTTTCTGGCGCAATCTGCCGGGCTATGGCGCGAGAGACATTAGCAATCTGAGCACCGACGTTTTCCGCGAGGGATTGAGTCCGGGCAAGATCGCAGCCGGGCTGCTGAGGCGTTTGCCGCCACAGTTCAATCCCGACTATCGCCGCCGCAATCAACTGCTGCTGGAACACGCGCGGCGCTTTCGACCGCAGCTTATCTGGCTCTCCGGCGATAACCGCGAGATTCTTCCGCAAACACTGGAACAACTGAAGCGGGAACATGGCTGCAAGATCATCTATGTGAGCGGCGTTTCGCCGGTCGTCTTCTCCCATGCCATTGAACGCGAGGCAGCTCGCCTTTATGACCTGGCGCTTGTCAACGATTATTATCATGGCGCGCAATGGCTGGAGCTGGGCGCGAAGCGCATGGAATGCCTGCCATACGCCGCTATCGACCCGGCGTTTCATCACCCGCAGCCGATAACTGACGCGCCCAACAGCTATCTCTGCGATGTTGGCTTTGTCGGCACGCTGGTCCCGCAGTCGCTCTACAGCGAGCGCGCCGCGGCGCTCAGCAGCCTGCGCGAATTCGACCTGGGCATCTGGAGCATGCACGAAGTACCGGAAGCGCTGCGGGCTTTTCATCGGGGTCAGGCGCTGGGCCGGGAGATGCTGCGCGTCTTGTCGTCTGTCAAGATCAGTCTCAACGCGCATGGCGATTTCATGCGCTACGGCGGCAATATGCGCCTCTTCGAGACGGCCGCGGTCGGGACCTTTCAGATCGTCGATGACCGGCCGGGCGTCCGGGAGTGGTTTGAGGTTGGGGAGCATTTGGTGACGTATAGCGATTTGGAGGACTTGCGGGCGAAGGTGGAGTATTATTTGGCGCATGACGAGGAGCGACGGAGGATTGCTGAGGCGGGCCGGGCGCATGTGTTGGCGCATCATCGTTACGATCAGCGGTTGGCGCGGGTGGAGGCGCTGTTGGGGGGGATTTAGTGGATTCACCACGGATTCACCACAGAGGCGCAGAGGGCACAGAGATTTCTTACCCGGAGTACAGCGAGTTCTAACGTCGATGCTATACCGTCTCAGCAAATTGTCAATCTGGTTATCTGCTTCAATGACCACAGTAGCAAGAGGTGACACTAGCAGTGATGATTCGTGTTCGTTAGAGTTGTAATATGTAGAATGTATCAAAATGAAGGAAATTAACTTGTGGAGACAATAATAGCGATATTGGTAATCATAGGCGTATTAGGCGCCGCTGGCGAATTTGTCAAAAAGAACAAAGAGAGGATTTCCGAGATACTTAGTGGAGCGATAGGCTGTGGGATTATCGGTGCTATTGCAGCGGCGTTTCTCGCCAACCTAGCTAGCATTGACTCAGTAAACGTTGGAGCTATCGCCTTGGTTAGCGGACTTTTAGGACTTGTTGCAACAATTGCAGAAGGAGCAAAGCCCTCTAGATCCAATGTCTCGACCCATCGCTATCAAAACTTGCCAAAACTCAAGGATCCAGCAGGTTATGTTTATCTGATTCAAGAGGTAGATTATAGTCGCCAGTATAAGATTGGGCGGACCATTGATCCAAAGACTAGGTTGAAGCAAGTAGACATTAAGACACCAGGCGACACAAAAGTAATCGCTTTGTTAAAGACCAAAGACGCAAAGACACTCGAAAAGCAATTGCACAAGAAATACGCAAGCAAACGCAAACGTGGCGAGTGGTTCGACTTGACAGATACGCAAGTGCGTGAAATCTGTAATCTTTAGGCTCGCACGATCACCCACGTACATGGACTGTACTGCCCCGCGATCTTTTTTCTCGGAGAAAACGGAATGACCAACATCCTCATCACACAAGAAAAGCACATCCTGCGCGTACAAATCAACCGGCCGGGGAAGAAAAACGCGCTGACGCCGGCTATGTACGACGCCCTGCGCGAAGCCATCGACGGCGCGGACGCGAGCGACGAGATCCGCGTCATTTTCATCACGGGCAGCGGGGACAGTTTCAGCGCTGGCAACGACCTCAACAGCTTCTTGAGCGATCCCGGCTCGGTCGCGCCGGCCAACTTCATCAAGGCGATTGCGGCGGCGGGCACGCCGATTGTGGCGGCGGTCAATGGCGTGGCTGTGGGCGTGGGCGTGACGATGCTGCTGCACTGCGATTTGGTTTACGCGGCGGAAGGCGCGATCTTTCGTTTGCCGTTCATCGATTTGGGCTTGGTTCCGGAAGCGGCGTCGACCTATTTGCTGCCGCGCATGGCGGGTTATGGTCGCGCTGCGGAGTTGCTGTTGCTGGGCGGGGCTTTTTCGGCTGAGAAGGCGCGTGACTGCGGCATTGTCAATGAGGTGGCCGCGGCGGCTGCATTGGAAGAACTGGCTTGGTCGAAAGCCGAGCAATTGGCGGCCAAGCCGCCCGAGGCGCTGCGTCAGACCAAGATGCTGCTCAAGCGCGGGACTCAACAGGCGGTGCGGGAGACGATAGAGGCCGAGTTGGGAATCATCGGCGAGCGCCTGGTTTCCGACGAAGTGCGGGGGATCATGGAGGCGTTTTTTGCTGGGAAGAACTAGCCAGCGAAGAATTGTATAGAGACTGAACTGTTCCTAAAAGTCTTTAGACTCGATTGTTGGGATAAACAGGTCCGTGATACAACGAATACGCTTGCCTCGCGTAGATCTAATTGGGAGGGCTTTGACAAATGAAAGTAATGATTTTCTCAGGCGTATCCTTCCTTTTGGGTGTGCTGGTGGCGAGCCATTTCGGTCTGCCAGTCGCAATCGGCGCGCTAGTCGGCGCCGCGATTGGGGCTGTGATGACCGCAATCGCGGGGAAAAACAGGGTGGCAGGCGCATTAATTGGCGCCGTCGTCGTCTCAAGCGCGCTTATCCTGTTTCATTCAAGCAACCGCTACGCGCCCCGCTGCGAATTTGACGATCCAGGCGCCATGCCGCCCACTCAGCATCCCGCCGGTTACGTCTATGTTATCCAGGACCTTGACATAAGCAAATTTTACAAGATCGGGAGAACAAACAACCCTTCCCGCCGATTCAAGGAGTTCTCGCAGGCGCTTCCATTTGAGATAGAAGTCGTCGCCGTCATAGAGACGGAAGACGCTCCGACTCTCGAATGGCAATTGCATCAGCGCTATGCCGAACAACGCCAGAGAGGGGAATGGTTCAAGCTGGATGACAGTCATGTGCGAGAAATATGCAATATATGAAAGTGATCACCCATGCCCAACTTAATTCGCCACATAGTCTCCGGCACCCTGCTGGGCGCGGTCATCGGCGCGGCCGCCTTCTTCTTCCTCGCCGAAGGCATGGTCGAGGGAATAGTCGGCGGCGTCATCATCGGCGGTAGCGTCGGTGTGCTGCTGGCCGCGCGCATCCACGCTCACCGCGCAGCCGTCGCGCGCGCCAAAGTCGATCCCGAGGGAGCCGGGCGACAAGCGCGACTGCGCGATGCGCGGGCAGCGAGATATAGCGCGCGCGAGCCACAGCAAATGCGCGAGTCGCCGGGTCTTGACTACCTGGATTCCAAGCTCGGCGACGATTAGACCTGGTATAATTGGCCTATGGATTAGGGACTGAATGCAGTGATCAGACTTTTGATCTATGCGCTTGCTGGCGCCGCACTGGGCGCGGTCGCCGGCGCCCTGCTGGCGGCGGGGCTTTCCGAAGGCGCGATCGCCGGGGCGGTCGTCGGCACGAGCATTGGCGTCATCATCGGCGTCCAGCGCAGCGCGGGTTCCGCTATCGCCGCCTTCGAGTTTGAAGCGGCCGGGATACCGGACGACAACCTCATCACCATCGCCCGCCGAGATCTCGTCAGAGATGCCTATCGCGATAACTACGATCTACGAGAACGCGATACGCAGGACAAGGTCGGGGCAAATGCCGCGCAGTGGCGCATTCAAGAAAGCGACGTAAAAGGTCCAGGTTCGAGGGATTCCGCGAAGTGATACGCGCAATCGCCAGCACGGCCGCAATCTTTATTGGCGCAGCGCTCCTCGGCGCGCTGGCGGGAGGCATGCTGGCGGGGCAATTGGGCGCGGAACTCGGTCTGATTGTCGGCGGCGTTGTTGGCTTGGCGATAGGTTTTCGCTACAGCGCGGATATGGCGACTGTTGCCGCCGCGCAACGCGACTTGAACGAAGCTCATTCCCAGGAGAGGCATTTGCAAGAACACCGCCGCAGAGTTGCTCCCGGCGGCGCGGCATCGCGGCAGGTTTTACTGCGGGACAGGCGCGGCGAATTCTGGCGCGCGCTAGCGGCTAAAAGGCGCGAGCGATTGACCGGCTCGCCGCACAATCGTTATACCAGCCAAAGGCACCACGATTTAGAACTTTCCGACATCGGCATAAGACGCAAGAGCAAGCCCAAACGGTAGTTTGCGTTGAGATTCTACTCCACAGCCGGCCTCAGGGCTGAGGAATTGAACTTCCCCCAAAGGACTGGCGAGCGGACACTTTTCTATCGCGCAAGAAACTGGCGCAAAATCTATATTTTTTCAAGCTTTTTCGGGCGACCTGATAGGTCGCCCCTACATTTTGGATAATTTATGTGGCGATCGACACAAAATGATTTTGAAGCGATTGCCCTGCTCAGTCCCCCAAAAGGATGGGGGACATGGTTTGGGATGGGGGTTAATTGAACTGCCGGCGCTAAACCTCCGGCGCGAAGACCCTGCGTTCCAGCGCGATCTCCGTGATCTCGTGATCATCCGCCGCGACGACCGGTATCAGATACGCAACCGTTTCGATGTAGCAGAGTCCTTCCGCGCCTTCTCGGCAGTAATACAAGGTCAACTCCGCGTTGAACTCATCCTCGCCGGCCGCGAAGGTCACCGGAATGCTCACGTGCTTCTCTAGGATGGTCACGCTGCCCGCGACCGACACCACTTGCGGATTGCTCGCGAAGCTCATCGTGCTGTCGATGAGCGGATTGATCTTGAAGTCTTCCGGCAGGCTCAAGCTTAAGCTGATTGCGCCCGCGCCCGTCGCGACATTCTGCGTATCGAGTTGCACGGTATTGTCCTCGGCGGTGTTTCCGCCGAGGATCGTCACCGCCTCCGGATCAATGACCAGGACTTCGGGATTGCTGAATTCCAGCGTATCCACGATTCCAGCCTCAAGATCAATCGCCCGGATAGCGTGATTGTTGGTATCAGCAACGTAGAGAATCCCGTCCGCGTAACTCAAGCCGCCCGGTTCATCGAATGCCGCGACCGAGGCGTCGCCATCGGCGTAGCCGCCCAATTCACCGCGACCGAAGGCTGTATGTGTAGCCGTTTCACCGGCGCGGATCACTTTGATGCGACTGTTGTAGGTGTCGGCGATATAGAGGTCGCCATTGGGCGCGCCTTGCACGTCAAGCGCGTGCTGCAGGAGGTTGACGCCCAGTTCGCCATCGACATCGCCAAATCGAAACAGATGATTCTCGGTCGTGCCAGACACGACGGTGACCAAGTCCGCGGCGAAATCCGCCAGCCGAATCGTGCTCGATTCGCTGTCGGCAAAATAGAGCTTGCCTTCGCCGGCGTAATACAAACCGCTGGGCTGCGCCAATTCGCTGGCGGCAAGGCTGACGTCGTTCAGATTGGCTTCTCGTCCATTGCCCACCGAGGGATAAAGTTGACCGCTATCGGGTTCGTAGATGTAAAGCTGATGCGTCCCCGCCATAGCGACGTGAAGCCTGCCCTCGTCATCAAATTCGAGATCCCAAGGGCTGCGCAGCGATACACCCAGCGCATCGGGCACGGGAACGCCAAAGGGGATGCGCTGACGGCCCATGATACCATTGCCCGCAACGGTAGAAACGGTCCTCGCCGCCAAATCGGCGACGCGGATAACGTGGTTGTTGACATCGGCGATGTACAGCAGATTGCCCGCCAGCGCCATGCCTTGCGGCTTGTCGAAAGTAGCGCTATCGAAGTCGCCGTCGTTCAAGCCGCGCCCCGAAGCGCCGATGATGTCCAGCACTTCTCGGCTGCCCAGGTCGGCGATGACGATGCGATTGTGGCTGCTATCGGCGATGAAGAGGCGGTTGCTCCTCTCGTCGGCCAGGACCTTGCCAGGATAAAGCAGCGCCGTGCCGGGATCGCCCGCCCCTTCCAGCGCCAATTCCAGCGGGGTACGATCGATTATGTCCTCGTCCAGGCTGTCGAAATAGCTGATCATCCCGGAGAGATAGGTGTCAAAGGTTTCGAAGGGTATCTCGCCAGACTGCCGGATCAGCCAGTTTCCGCGCGGATTGACGATCGCGATCGTGGGCCAGGCGCGCGCGCCATAACCTTTCCAAACGGCGAAGTCCTTGTCGTTGATGACGGGATGATGGATGCCGTAGCGCTGCACGATCTGCCGCAGGTTTTCCGTTTGGCCTTCGTTCTCGAATTTCGCCGAATGAACGCCAATGACCACAACTTCATCCGCGAATTTCTTCTCCACCTGCTCCAAAACCGGGATCACGTGAAGGCAGTTGATGCAGCCGTAGGTCCAAAAGTCAAAGATGACAATCTTGCCCAGCAAGCCCTGCATCGTCAAGGGATTGTCCACGTTGATCCAATCAAGTCCGACGGGAAATTCCGGCGGGACGAGTTCGCCTTCGAAGATGTCTTTCGGTTCGCGCTGGCTCTGCGCCACAACGCCCCCCGCCAGCATCAGCAGCAGGAGTAAAACTGTTAGCCTCTTTAGTCTCTGCATTGTCATTGCTCCCCAAAATAATCAAGAGGAGCGTCGTAAGATGCTCCTCTTATCATCGTCATGTTTACGTTAGGACTAATATATAGCCGAACAGTGACGGATATCTTGCGATTTGATAACGAGAGCGCTTGTCAAATACTAACCGTCGCGCATGCCTCGCATCAAGGCGTCGCGATTGGGTCGGGCGCAGGCATCAATCGGGTCCCCCGCCAGCACAATATCAAACTGCCGCAGCGCGGCGCGCTCGTCGCCAAGCTCTTGATAGACCATGCCCAATTCGCAGCGAATATCTATACGATCAGGATCCAAGTCCAGGGCTTGCTCGAACCTGATGCGCGCTCGCGCCCAATCCAGGTTGCGCGCGAAGACGCGCGCTTGCCTGATAAACTCATCACGATTGGAGCTCTCGGGGGCAGCAACCGGGTCTTGCGCCAGCGCGATATCAAAAGCCATCAGAACGGCGCGCTCATCGCCAAACGCTTGGCGAGCCAGATCCAATTCGCGGCGGATGTCCATACGATCAGGATCCAGCGCCAGAGCTTGCTCGAACCTGATGCGCGCTCGCGCCCAATCCAGGTTGCGCACGAAGACGCGCGCTTGCCTGATAAACTCATCGGCGGGACCGAGATTCTCTGCCGCGAAGACAGGCGAATTCCCGCGCGCCGCTTGATCTGTTATCAGGACCAACCCAAAGCCGCTGTTGCCTGATCCGTAGAAAAGCCAGAGCGCATGTCCGCTCCGCCCAACTCTAACTGACAGCCTAGCAACTACTGGCGCCGTCAATCCCGCCGACTGATCGCTGCCAGCCGATGCAACGACAACGAGGTCTTCGAAATCCTGTTCGCGGCTGGGATGTTCACGCTCGCCCCAGGTAGAGACCGGCGGCAGTTCCAGGATTTCCGCCGTGGTCGGGTGAGCAGCGGATGACCAGGCTCTGCCGGCATTGGCGATATCCTCGTGAAGGTTGGCGATGAGCAGCGGAATCACCGCGTCATCGGGATCTTCTTCCAGCGCGCAGTTATAGTGCCGCAAAGCCGCGTCGTAATCCCCCATATCGTGCAGTTGAACGGCGCGGGCGTAGTTGGAATAGCTGAAGTCGCAGTCGGAGCTTGCCAACGCAAGCGGGCAGACGGCGAGGATCAAGAAAATTACCACCGAAAACACTTGAATGCGCTTCCACATCGTAAGCCATCCTTGTCTATTTGGCAGTTGCTCTATGTTAACCAATTGACAGCGACTGAGGCAAACTCTCTCCAAAATTCGGCCGGGCAATCGCTTCAAACTGATGGCGACTGGCATGATGCGAAATTGGACTGATTGTTAACCACCGAGGACACCGAGAACACCGAGATTTAACTTCTTGCCCGCAAAATAGGAAACAGTGTAGGGGCGTTTCGCTGAAACGTCCGAAAACAATTAGTGAAGGAACGGGCGGCACAGCGCCGCGCGGAGACATAGCGGGTCTGCCGCCCCTACAAGGCTTGTCCGCTACTGCATAGCGCTAGCGCGTTTTTCTACCCCATCCCCCGGCCCCTTCCCCGTAGCAACGGAGAAGGGGAGCTAACATAGCGCGACTTCGCTTGAAAACAGCAGTTATCGACACTTGCAACATCAGAATACGCGCGTTGACACAACGTCGAAACCAGCTTCCCCCCATTGCTATGGGGGGATTGAGGGGGGTAGACCGAAGACGGGAGCGAATCAACCAGTAGCAGACAAGCCTTACAGCACACGCATTTTTTTCGCACGACTAACTTGGAACTGCTGTCCTATATTCGGTAGTGTATCTATTTCGGCACACTGCCCGAGGATTCCCTCAATTCACGAAGACAGGAAGCGCTCCGTCAAGGGCGGTCGGGGATTGCCTTGCCGGTCCACAATGCCGTAGCCATTGTGCATGCCTTCCGCCCAGGCATACCAAATGATGGCGGCGAATTTGCCGGGGTAATTCACTTTCAGATGGCGCACCATATCGGTGGCGTATTTGGCGATGTGGTTGATATCATCGCGCGGACGATCCAGCACGCCCCATTCAGTCATCCACAGCGGCTTGTTCGGCAACGCCGAGCTATAAGCCCAGACAGACTCGTCAATGTGGCCCCAGACGGCGTATTTGGGCTGGTCGTTCAAGCCGCGGCCATAGGGATGGAAAGCGATGCCGTCCGGCTCGACGTCGTCAGGCAAGTTCCGCAGCAGTCGCCGGGCATAAGCGCCGCCGCGCTGGGGACCGCCGGTGAATCCGCCGGTGACAATACGCACGTCGCTGTCGGCGCTGCGGATTGCGCGAAAAGCCTGCGCGAACATCTTGGTGTAGTTTTCAGACGACATCGGCACCGAAGCGACAGCGCCGATCGGCGCGTCCTGTTCGTTCCAGATCTGCCAGGCGGAGACCAAATCGCGCCCCGCCCATTGCGCGGCGATATCGCCCATCATCTCGGCGAAGCGCTTGATCAAGCGATCCCATTTGGCGTCGGTCATCTGCGGCCAGGGCCAAAACTGGCTCTGCGCTTCGCCATAGGTCTGGTGGCTGGTGGTAAAGACGACCCGGTAGCCCGCTTCGCGATAAGATTCGACCAAGGGCAAGTACCGCTCCATAGCGGCAGCGATATCTTGGGAACCTGTGAAGTTGGAAACGTTGTAACCGAAGCGCAGCCAGCCCAGCCCGCCCAGGCGCGACGCCTCCGGCTTGCCGATATCGTGATAGACATCGAGGTTCACGCCGACCGGATTGACGCCGGGCAGAGCCTCTATCCCTTCGCTTGCGGTGGTCGCGCCCAGGTGCCAAGCCGCGGCATAGCCTTGAATTCCGCTGACGGACCGGACCTTGATCCATTTGTCCATGACGCCGACCTTTTCGATGGCGCGTCCGTGATGCTCCAAAGGCTCGAGGAGATCCCAGCTATGGACTTTGCCCAGGATCTTGCCGCGCCTGCTGGGCACATTGCGAACGCGCAAGTTGTCGGTGGTCGGCCGGACTTTGAACTCGGGAATATAAATGTGATCACGCGGATTGACAACATTGTCGATATGGGAAAAGCTGAAGCCCCCGTCCGGCGGATTTTGCAGGATGACGCGCAAACGATCGTCCTGCGACTTCGCCAGGACTTGTCCCCGGCTGACTTCATCGCCCAGTTTCACCCGCGCCAGCTTGAGGCCTTCGTAGGTCGTGATGAAACGCTCTTCGTCCACGAGCGACTCAACCTGCAAATAACTGCGGTATCCATAATCGTTGCTGTCGTTGGCAAGGCTGACGACCTCCCCGGGCGCCCCGCAAATCACCTCCGCATCCGCCTTGTTGCGGATATCGATACCCTCGCGCAAGGCGCCCCGGCTCGCATCACTATTGAAGGTCCCAGCGACCGCCATGGGACGGGCGCTGGTCGGCCACTCCAACGCGAAGCGCCTGAAGATATGCGGCGCTTCCATTTCCAGCTCGCCGTAGCGATCGTTGCGCTCGATGCGGCCGTGAACGATCGTACGCAAGCGCGTCGGCGTCGCCGCCCTGATAACATCGACCATAACGACCCGGGGATAGACGCGGCGGATATGAGTCAGCGCCGAGTCACTCATCCAGGTCAAGGGCACTTCCACCGCGCTCACATTGCGAAAGCGATTCAGATCGTTGCCCGCCGGTGAACGCACAATAACCAAGCCCGGGAAATGCTCCTGATACGGGAGGGCGACCTCAAGCCATTCATAAAAGTTGTGGTCGGGCAAAACGAGGGCGTGGGAAATGACTTCCTCAACTGGCATGGCCTGTCCTGGGCCTGAGGGGCGTTCTGTCGTCTTAACTGTAGACCTTTATAGCACAATATCGCGTCCCAGGAGCAGGGCAATCGCATCAAATTAACATCCGTTATGATGACAAAAACAAACTAAATTTAACCACCGAGGACACCGAGAGCACCGAGATATTTTTTCACCACAAAGACTGGAAGGGCGCGAAGGTTTTGGGAGGGAGGCAATGGATTGCGGGTTGTGGGGCTGGTACATATTAATTCACCACAGAGGCTCAGAGGGCACAGAGAGGCGTGAGTTGGGCGAGCCACCGGAGTCCGTTGAAAAACACCCTTCATCCCCGGCCCCCATCTCCCACAAGGGACTGAGGAGCGGACATCTTTTCATCAAGCGCAATTCTTCATCCGCAGGCAATTTATGTCATTCCGTCAAAGTATTGAAATGCGCCGCTTGTCGGGAGAGACGCACTGGAATCGGCGGGAATGACGTATAATAATAGCCGGACGCAGCCGTGACCGGCCAGGCGCAGCGGTCCTGGCAGACTCAGGAGCGAGATCGATGGAAATCGACCGCAACAAAGCCTTCAAACTGCTCATCGTCATTTTGGGCACTTTGGCTGCGCTGGCGGTGATGAGCACCATGGTGCAGTTGATCCAGACGGTGCTGCCCTTCCTGATCATAGGGACAGGCATCTATATAGGTTATCGCTGGGCTTTGAGCGATGCCGAAGCGCCAAGCGCCGATGAAGTTCAGGAACAGGCGCGCGGCTGGTTTGACCGTTTCCGCCGGAGCAAAGAAGCTGTCGAGACAACCGTGAAAGTCGGCGCGACGCTGCAAGAGATGGGCGAAAAAGCGGATAAGGTCCGCAAAACCGCGGACGCCGTCGTCGCTGGCGAAGCGACGACAGTTCAAGCCGCGCAGGCGCCGACAGACGAAGCGGCGGCTCAAGATGAAGCGAAGGAAGCGGGACAAGCCGCGAAAGTAGGCCAGGTAAAAGCGGCGCTGAAGAGCGATCCGGATGGCGCGATCGAATTCAAAGACCGCGATGTCATGATCAGCAAAGATGATGTCGTGCAGCCCGATATATCGCGGCTGGAAGAGAAGGAAAAGGAAGAACCGGAAGTCAACGACAATGTCATGGCGCAGATCGAAGAGCGCCGGCGCCGCTTGCACGGCGGCGGATAAGCAGTCTAAGCAGTCTCTCGCTTCTTAAGCTAATCATATTGAGCCAGCGCCTCGTAAATGGGCTTCAACGCTCGATATAGATCCTTGAAAATCGTCAGTTGTCGTTGATAGCGCCGCGCGCGATCGGGACGCGGATAGAAGGTTTTGCGCACTTTGATCAGTTGGCGGGTCGCTTCCTCGAGACTGCTGTAGACGCCGGTCGCGCAGCCAGCCAGCATCGCCACGCCCAGGCTGGCCGCTTCCGATGTATGGATGATCGAGAGGGGAAGGTCGGTGATATCGGACTTGATCTGCATCCAGCGTTCGGAGCGCGAACCACCCCCGATAGCGGTTATCCGATTAATCTCGACGCCGATTTCGTTCAAGCTGCGGATGCAGAGCGCCTGCTCGTAGGTCAAACCCTCGAGGATGGCGCGGACGATATCCTTGCGCTTGCTGTCGAAGCTCAAGCCAAGTATCGCGCCCGTCGCTGAAGGATCGTTGTGCAGCGCGCCGCTGCCGACGAAGTAAGGCAGCAGGAGCATATCGCCCGGCTCATCATCGATCTGCTCGACGATGACATCATAGACGTCGCGTCCCGTCTCTTCGGCGATGGCGCGTTCGGCAGCCGCCAGCTCATCGCGATACCAGCGCAGCAAGCGGCCGCCGGTCTGGTTACCGCTGAGCGCGATGAAATAACCCGGCGCCGCATGTGGATAGCAGGACACGTTGTATTCCAGCATTTGTCTTCGCGGTTTTTCGGTTACCGCCACCAGCGCCTCGGTGGTGCCGATAGCGTACATGGCTGTGCCCGGTTGCAGCACGCCGGCGCCCAGGGCACCGGCCGGTTGATCGTGCCCGCCCGTGACGACCCTTACCGAGCCCGTGAATCCCAGATCGTCAGCCAATCGGGCGGGTATCTCGCCGATGATTTCGCCGCTGGGCAGCGTCTTCGCCATTTGATCGCGGCGGAGGCCGCCGGCGGCCAGCATCTCCTCCGACCAATCCAGCCTATTGACATCGAAAGCCAAGGTGCGCGCCGCCATGCTGTAATCAATGACCGGCTCGACGCCCAGCTTGTAGGCTACAAAGTCAACATAGCAGAGGAATTTCCAGGTCCGCTCGATGATTGCCGGCGCGTTGTCCCGCCACCATAGCAGTTTCGGCAGCGTATAAATCGTGCTCATGGGCTGCCCGGTGAGGGCGAAAATCCGCTCCATGCCCAGCGCCGCTTCCATCTCGGCCGTCTGTTTGGTATTGCGGCGGTCGGAGCTGACCGGGCTGTTCGCCAGCACTTGGCCATCAGCCGCGACCGGCGTCATCGCCTCGCCCTGGGACGAGATCGCCAAAGCGGTCACCGGATCAGCCCGAAGCCCCGCATTAACCTCGCGCAGGCAGTGGCAGACATGCGACCAAACTTGCTCCGGATCGAGCTCGTACCAGCCGGGATTGGGACTGATCAGCGGATACTCGCGCCCGGCGCCCGCCAAAACAGCGCCCTTCTCGTCGAAGGCGACGACCTTGCAACCAGTCGTGCCGACATCTATGCCCATCAAGCTCATATCGTTGCTTACCCCCGAACGGCGCCAGATGTCAAACCGGAAACCATAAAGCGCATATCCTACCCCCTCTAAATCTTCCCCCATTGCAATGCGGTTTATAACTCTAATCGCCCATCTGTCGTTTCAGGGTGTGCCGAGTGAACCGAAGATAAGTGGGTAGGACAAGCCGGCCGCGGCGCCAAGGATGAACAGTGTGAGGAACAGCGCGAGTTTGATTATGAGGTTGTCGCGTAGCACGGGGCGGCACAATCTAATCTCCCGCGCAGTTCTCACGTTGGCCCGCTTTCGTCCTCTCGACCATGCCATGTATCCAACTCAGCACGTCGGGTGGGCTCTCCAACTCGATGGCGACCGCCAACTCTAGCTCCCGGCAGATCACTTCCTCTTTGTAATGGTCGCACACCGCATTCGACGCGTCTCGAAAAAGGCGCGAGGGTGTATAATGGTGGGCGTGGCAGGCTTCGTGCACAATGACCGCGGACTCACGCTTATCCCAGCCGTTTACAAAGGGGCCATTCCAACACCGAAAAAACATGCCAACGGATGAGTGCGCGAAGCCGGCAAGGCAGTCTTCCCCCTCCCACGTGATCTGCTGGATTTTGTCAAGGCTGGTGAGCACGTAATCATAGCGATGTGGCAACTTTTTCAATTCATCGAGCCGTTGCATGTAATACGCGACAAAATCCGGTTCACCCACGATGCTAAGAACGCGCCCTGGGAGTTGGCAGTTTGGGAAGTCCACCTGCCCCGCCGACCAATCCGCGTCGCTGTTGCACTGCCAGTTGCCTTCGCAGCAATTGCTGAATGAGCCGGTCGGCGTATCTAATGTGTATCCGGTAGACGGCAGGATTTTAAGCCCACTGGTGTCGCCGATGATAACCCCCGTGGGCGTCCGGATCACACGCCCGCTCGCGCGCGGGGACGATGCCGCCGCGCCGCATTCGTTGTTCTGAAACGCATGGTAGCCCGCGGCCCACTGCTGGTCGGTCTGACATAGGCGGTCAACGAAACAGCAATTGTCGATGTCAGCGGGTGGCGCGCTGACCGGCTGGGATGATGTTCGCGCCTGCGAACCCGCCGCCGCGCATTGACCGTTCTGGAAGGCCCAGTAGCCATTCTCCCAGTCCTGCGCGCTGTGACATTGCCGGTCGACGAAACAGCAGTTGTCAACTTGCTCGGGTACATTGCTCGCGGGCTGGGGTGCTGTCCCTTCGCTGCCTTCGACGCGGCTGTAGCCTAGCCAATCCGCCATCCAGACTTCATTCCCGTTTCGGTTGATCTTCAGCCATCTGCCCGAGGCGCCAACGACATGCAAGACTGTACCCGACGGCACGGTTTCAAGAAATGTTCCATCAAGACTGGGCGCAGCCCGCAAATTATTTCTGCCAGTGGTGCGAATATCATATCCCTGCGCCGATACAATTGCACAGCCGAGGAATAGCAACGCCAATGTGAAACACGAGTTTATCTTCATAAGCAACACTCCTTTTCAATGGGGGAGACTTTTCACATTGTCTAATTGTTAACTTGAGCAATCCCGCCTTCCAGTGTTTGGGAAAGGTAGCCAAAGGCAGGATTGAAGTCTACCCGCGGACGGCGCCAGATGTCAAACCGGAAACCATAAATCGCTGCATCAGATAGTAGACCACGATGACCGGCAGCGTAATCAGCGTGAGGATGGCAAACATGGGACCGGGCCGCATCATGAATTGGCCGCTATAGACCAGCGGCACCAGCGTCAAGGGCTTGACCTGATTGGTATTCATGGTCACCAGCGCCAGGATGAATTCGTTCCAGGACGTCATGAACTGCCAGATGATGACGACGGCGATGGCGGGCCAGCTCACCGGCATCATGACGCGCCAATAGATGCCGAAGGGCGTACAGCCGTCGAGTACCGCCGCTTCTTCGATCTCTTTCAGGAAGCCGGCGAAAAAGCTGCGCAAAATGACGATGGCGAAGGGCACGCCCAAAGCCGTATAAGGCAGGATAAGCCCGAGATAATTGTCATTGAGTCCCAAAGCCTTGTTGATTTGGAAGATCGGCACGACAAGCGTGGGAATCGGCAACATCAAGGTCATGATGAGCAGATAGAACCAGATATCGCGCGCGAAGAACTTCAAGCGCGCCAGCGCGAATGCCGCTAGTGAACTGATGACCACCACCAGGAAAACCGAGGGAACGGTCACCGCCATGCTATTGATGAAGTGCCGCACGATCTCCGCGTCTTCGAAGACGGTCACGTAGTTTTTCAGGCTGACGCCGCTGATGAGCATGCCGCCAAAACGAGGCGCGCGTTGATCGGGCGGCATGAATGAGACCACCAGCATCATGATGATGGGCACAAGCCAGACCAGCGCCAGGACAGTGACAAAAGCGAAGGCAAGCGCCTTGGCGGCGTGGCGGCGAGTCATTTCAACACCCTGACACAACACAAACCGTAGGGGCGCATAAATCAATTCCCAATCGTGAAGCGCGAGCCCAGCACACGCACCTGAAAGATGCTGGCGCTCAAGGCGATCAGCAGCAGCACCACCGCCACCGCCGAGGCGTAACCCATGCTCTGCAGCGGAAATGCTTTCAGGAAAATATAGGTTGGCAGCATTTCTGTGGCATGGTTGGGACCGCCCTTGGTCAACATGTAGACCAGGGCAAAGGTCTGCAAGGTGCCGATGACGCCGAGCAGGATCAAGGTCAAGTGTACGTGGCGCAGCATGGGCCAGATGATGTATTGAACGCGCTGCCGGACGCTGGCGCCATCGACTTCGGCGGCGCTGAGCACTTCCTCCGGCAAGCCCTGCAAACCCGCCACATACATCAACATGGAAAAGCCGGTCCACTGCCAAACGTTGACGAATATGGTGGAAAAGATGGCGATTTTGGGATTGGACAAATAGGGCTGCACCAGAAAGCGCGCGCCTGTTTCAAAGCCGATATCAGCCAGCAAGCCGCCGAAGGGCGCGTATATGCGCTGCCAGATAATGCCCAGCACAACCGGCGAAATAATCGCCGGCATGAAGAAGATAATGCGAAAGATGTTCTGAAACGGGATCCCCGAGGTCAAGACGCTCGCCAGCAAAAAGCCGAGGAACATCTGCGGGAAGATGGTCAGGAATGTCCAGTAGATGGAATTGCGAATGGCGACGCTGAAGGCGCGGTCATCGGTGAACATCTCGATGTAGTTGCCGAGACCGACGTAGGCGGCTTCGTTGATGCCATCCCAATCGTACAAGCTGGCACCAAAGATATAGAAAATGGGATAGAGCACAAAGACCACAAACAAGATCATGGCGGGCGCCATGAAAAACAGACCTTGATTGTCGATCAGCCATTTGCGTGACATGGCGGAGTGAACCCCCTCTAAATCTCCCCCCATCGCGATGGGGGGAGACTTCGCTAGCTCGTGGTGGCCATTCCCTAAATTCTATGGAACGCGTCATGGCGCACAATTCAAGCAAATGTGCCAAGTTCGCTCAAAAGCCCCCCTCTCCATTGCGATGGCGCGCGTAGACACTGCGCAACGGGAGGGGGTTGGGGGGAGGGCTTAGACCACCCTACTCCGACTACATGCTGTTGGCGTCTTGCACCATCTGCATGCCTTCCGCCGGCGTCATTTCGCCCGCGGCAACGGCAGCCAGCGCGTCTTCCAGCGCTTGCTTGACGTCGGGGCTCTTCAGTTGACGGGCGTATTTCACCGTCGCCAACCACTCTTCGGTGAAGAGATCCCAGACCGCTTCCTGATTCTCCGATCCGAAGGATGCCGGTCGCAAGCCGATGTATGCCGGCAGATCGTTGTAAGTGTTGATCAGCGCTTGCGCGCCGGCGCCGCTGATCCAGTCGGTAATGACCTTGCAAGCCGCATCCGGATTGGCCGAATCCCGCGTCACGCCCAGCATGACATCAATGCCGCCCAGCAGATCTTCCGGCGCGCCCATGCCTGTGACATCGGGGAACTTGAAGGGGGCGTAACCGGCCAGGTTCTGGTCCAGCGGCGGCGGATTCGGGTTGGCCGCTTGCTGCTGCCACCAGGCGCCCATCGGGAACATGGCGGCGCGTCCGCCCTGGATCTGCTCGACCGCGGCGGGATAGTGCGACATGCCCAAGGCACCCATCTGGAAGATGCCGTCGTCGAAGAGGCGCTTCCACCAGGTCATCGCCTCGACGAAGGGTTCGTCGGCGAAGCTGGCCATGCCGTCTTCCGCTTCGTAGATCAAGCCCGGCGCGACATTGTGGATCAACTGCATGTAGACATCACGGCGGATCCAGCCATCGCCCGCGCCGATCATGACCGGGGCGATGCCCTGCGCGTTGAACATATCCGCCAGTTCCTTCAACTCGTCGTAGGTGGTCGGCGGCTCGACGCCGGCTTCTTCGAAGATCGGCACGGTGTACCACATATTGATCGTCTGCACCAGCACGGGCAAGCCATAGATATTGTCATCGCCTTCGGGATTGCCCAGACGCGCCTGCTCGATGCCAACTGGGAAGAATTGATCTTCCCAATCTTCACCCCAGGTGGCGACGGCGCAATCCTGCAGCGGCATCAGATGATCGCGATACTGCTGCGTCAACGCGCCCGGTTCCAAGCCGATCAAATCGGGCAGGCTCCCGCCGGCGGCCATCGTCTGCAAATCGACCAGGTATTCAGGATAGTTGGTGATATCGGGCTCGATTGTGATGCCCGGGTTTTCGGCGTTAAAGGCTTCGATCATGGCTTCGGTAGTGGCGATCACCGGGCTCCAGGAGCGGAAGCGCACCACGACATCGTCTTGGGCGACGGCCGGCAAGCTCACTGCCAGAATGAGCAGGACCATCAGGGCGAGCATAATCTTCTTGTACATCTCATTTCTCCTTATCAAGCGTCTCTTGCATATTCAAAGCGGTTGATTGCGGATATTTCGTCAATCGCCCTCCTTTCCGATTTCAAACGTTTTGCTTCCAGATTGGCTATCCAACCAATCTGTCGCTGAACTCCGGCGGTATCAAATGCGGCTGGCCGTGCTGCAGCGCCATGTGATAGAGCTGCGCCGATATCTCGACCATGACCGTGCAGTGGATCGCTTTGCCCAGGGAATCGCCCAGCGCCAGCATGCCGTGATTGGCCCAGACAACCGCCCGCTTGTCGCCCATAACTTCCAACATGTCGTAGCCGAACTGCCGCGAGCCGCTAGGCGCGAAAGGCATGACCGGCACCTCGCCGCCGACATCAATCAGCGTGTTGACGTGCAAGGGGGCGATGGGCATGTGCAAGACGCCGAAGACGTTGGTATAGATCGGCTCGGCATGCACGATGCCCAGCGCTTCGGGCCGCCGCTCGTAGACCGCCAGATGCACCGGGGATTCATGCGATGGCTCGCGGAATCCCTCGATTACATCGCCATTGAGGTCGAGGACAAGGACGTCGTCGACCGTCAGTTGATCATAAGGATAGTCGTGCGGGGTGATAAGGATGTTTCCGCTCTGTGGATCGCGCAGGCTGAGGTTGCCTTGTGTTAAGGGCACCAGTCCGATGCTCGCCACCAGCGCCGCGCCGGCGATCAATTCTTCTTTCAGTGATACTAAAGCGTCTGCACCATAGACGGCTTTTGCCATAGTTGCCCCTCGAACACTGATTGTCGACAATGGCTTATTGGATTCTCCGAAATTGTACTGTTGCCGACCTCCCTTGTCAAAAAATGGTGTCAAACGGAGGGGCAATCGCTTCAAAATCATAGTCCATCAATATATCAGCAATTCAAACCAAAATATAACCACAGAGGCACAGAGCGCACAGAGAAAAGTCATTCAAAATGAAAATTGCGCGCTTTTTTCTACAAATGGTCTTCAGTGACAAGCCACTATCC
>DAOULD010000165.1:0-29865 GCA_034420635.1 Anaerolineae bacterium
TTTGGGGTTTCCGCCCCCCGTTGAGCGGGGGGATTGAGGGGGGAACAGGGCTGGGGATGGGCTTAGAAAAGCGGCAAACTCAAATGAGGAGGAACTGGTGAAGATCAGGATCGCTTCCGCGCCCGTTTCCTGGGGCGTAATCATGAAAGATACGCCAAACGTTCCGCCTTGGGATCGAGTACTGCGCGAAATCAGCCAGGCTGGCTATTCCGGTACAGAATTGGGACCCTTCGGCTACCTGCCGCAAGACAGCGTCTTGCTGCGCGAACGGCTCGATCAATTGGGTTTGAGCCTGGTGGCAGCCTACGTGCAGATCAATCTGGTGGACCCGGCGGCCAAACAAGATGAATACGACGAAACCATGGCCACCACGCGCTTGCTTTCGCAAATGGGCTGCGAGTGGGTGGTCTTGTCCGATGCGCTGTTCGTCGACTCGAATCGCTCGAATCGCGCCGGGCGTATCGGCTTGGAAGGCGGCATGACCGAAGATCAATGGCGGCGGTTCATATCCAATGCTGAAGACTATGGCAAGCGCGCGCTTGAGGACTACGGATTAAAAGCGGTCTTCCACCCTCATGTTGGCGCCTGGATCGAGACGGAGGCGGAAATTGATCGCCTGATGAACGAAACGAATCCGCGCTACCTCAATCTGTGTCTGGATACCGCGCACTGTATGTACGGGGGCGGGGACCCGGTCGCCATCGGCTGTCGCTGGGGCGAACGGCTGAAGTATCTGCACATTAAGGAATGCGACAATAGCGTGCTTGCGACTGTGCGGGATAAGGGCTGGGATTATTTCAAAGCTGTCGAATTGGACGTTTTCCCCGAGTTGGGACGCGGATCGGTTGATTTTGCCGGTTTGCTGGATTTGCTTCGTGAACTGGACTTCGACGGCTGGGCAGTGATCGAGCAAGACATTTTGCCCGACCGCGGCCTGAATCCCCTGGACAGCGCCAAAGGAAATCTGGCGCATTTGCACGGCTTGGGTTATGACGAATCCCGCTAAAACCTGTGCGAGGGAGATCTTTCGATCTGTTGCCTTCATCATTTAGGTGCGGCTCATGACCAAGACATACGACATCATCGCATTTGCGGATACCTGCGTCGACTTGGTCTTGCGCGACGATGACGTAGCCCCTCGTTTTGGCCAAGTCGAAAAAACAGTCGCCGAATGCGACCTGGTCATGGGCGGCTCCTGCTGCATTTTCGCGACGCAAGCGGCGAAGCTCGGTCTCAGGGTGGCCTTGCTGGGGACTGTTGGAGATGACGCCTTTGGTGAACTCATCCTTGATACTTTGTCATCTGCGGGAGTTGATACGCAGCATATGCAGGTGGACAAAGATCTCGGAACAGGCTTGACCGTACATATGGTGCAAGGGGACGACCGCGCCATGCTGACTTACCCGGGATCGTCAAACGCGCTGACGGCGGCTGAGTTTTGCGACGACTTGCTGACGCAGGCGCGCCACTTGCATTATGGCAGTCTCTTCTTGCAGACCGGTCTGCTTCCCGACTGTATCGAAATATTGAGGCGAGCAAAGGGACTGGGCTTGACGACTTCCCTCGACACTAACTGGGATCCTGCCGAGGCTTGGGATATCGACCTGGAGCAAGCGCTGCGCTCAGTTGACGTCCTGCTGCCCAACGAGCAAGAGGCGAAGCATCTTTGTGGCGGCGCTTCGCTGTCGGAGGCGGTGCAATATCTTCGCCGACGCGTGCCGGTTCTGGTTGTCAAGAGGGGAGTTGCAGGCGCAAGCGCATGGACGGAGGGTATCGAAGCTGTGCGGACAGTAGCTGAAGCCGATGCCGGCGGCGATGGCATCGGCGCCGGGGACAGCTTTGACGCCGGGTTCCTGGCCGGCTGGCTCAATGGCTTGGCAATACATGATTGCTTGTCCATCGCCTGCCAATGCGGAGGCGCCGTCGCCGGCCGGATCGGCGGCGTCGAGGGGCAACCAATCCGTTCCGATCTAATTGAATTGCCGGCGCTAGAGCCAGACTAAGCGAAGCAGCGGGCGCGCTAAAACGCTATTGGTCGCCATTGTCCATCAAGCCCGCGCCGTCGTAACCGCGTCCGACGCCGCGATACTCGAAGCCCATTTGCCGCAATTCATCCGGGTCATACATATTTCGGCCGTCGATCAGTATCGCGCGTTTCATCGAATCGCGAATGCGGCTCATGTCCAGGTGTTTGAACTCGTTCCAGGGCGTTAGGACCAACAAGGCTTCGGCATCCCGCGCCGCGTTGTAAGAGTCGCTGCAGAGCGTCAATCCCGGGAGTTCTCTGCTTGCGTTCTCCATCGCCACCGGATCGTAAGCCTTGACGAGGGCGCCTTGATTCAGAAGCGAACGAACGACCGTCAGGGAAGGAGACTCGCGAATATCGTCCGTATTCTCTTTGAAAGCCAAACCCAGCACGGCAATCGTTTTACCGTTAACCGTGCCATCCAACATTTCTCGCGCCTTCATCGCGATCTGTCGACGCTGGAAGGCGTTGATCTCCATGACTGCGTTGAGCAATTGCGGATGCATGCCGTGGGTCTGCGCCATATTCGCCAGAGCCTTCACGTCCTTGGGGAAGCAGGAACCGCCGAATCCGATGCCAGCTTGCAGGAAATGGGGCCCAATCCTGTAATCGAATCCCATGCCGCGCGCGACTTCGATGACATCCGCTCCCAGCCGTTCACAGATAATACTGATCTCGTTGATGAAGCTGATGCGCGTGGCCAGGAATGCGTTGGAAGCGTATTTGATCATCTCGGCAGTTCGGATATCGGTTATCACGATCGGCGCATCCAGTGGCGCGTACAACTCGGCGACGCGTTCCGCCGCCTCGGGATTGGTGGATCCCAGCACGGTGCGATCGGGATTCATGAAATCGGCAATGGCAGAACCTTCGCGCAAAAACTCGGGGCAAGAAACGACTGCGAATTTCATCGGCTTCGGCTGTTTGCGCTCGATGATCTCTGCCGTCCAGTCCCCAGTGCCGACCGGGACGGTCGACTTGTTAATGATGACAAGCGGGTGCGTCATGGCTTCCGCGATGGTTTCCGCCGCCGAACGAACATATTGCAGGTCAGCCTCGCCGTCCACGCCCGAGGGCGTACCGACGCAGATAAAGACAAACTCCGCTTGATCAAGCCCCTCAAGGTATGAGGTGGTAAAGTGCATCCTGCCGGCGACCGTGTTGCGCTGCGCCATCTCTGCCAAGCCGGGTTCATAGATGGGCATTTTCCCCTGCTGTAGCGTTTCTATCTTGCCCTCATCGATGTCAACCAGCGTGACGCTATTGCCCAGATCGGCGAAGCAGGCGCCCGTCACCAGACCGACGTATCCGCTGCCAATCACACAGAGTTTTCTCATTTGGCTTTGTCCTCACTTTTCGCGATCTACTAAGCATATTGCCGATTTGTATACAGCGTACTGCTATCTTTTCCGCTATGCTTGTCCAGACTAAGAAAACACGATCTGCGATTTCGGTCCGGGCATATTACGTGGACCCAAGTCTTCATGTTAGGGAGTCTTCGCCCCATGAGACCATCGCCAATAATCGGACTGTGAACGCGTTTCGCTATGACAATAAGGATACGCTGGAACGCGAATAATTGTTCACGGAAAGCGGTCGAGTTGATATAATATTGGCTGTGCAAAAGGCTGTTTCCGCAGGGTGATCTGCTATGTCACAAGACATGTTTGACGAAACGGCGCCAAAGCTGCGTCAAGCGCAATCAAAAGACGGCTTTCCCCCGCAAGTGCGGAAAGTTCCCTATCGGAACATTCGAGACGCGCTTTCCATGCATGCCAAAACATCGGGGGACAAGACATTTCTCATTTTCTACGATACGGACGACGAACGCACTGCCTTGAGCTACGCCGAGTTTAACGCGCGCGTTCATCAAGCCGCCAATTTCATGTACGAGGATCTCGGCCTGCGGCGCGGCGACCGAGTGGCGACAATCGCCTACAATCACGTAGATACGGTCTTGATCTACTTCGCTTGCTGGGTCATCGGCGCGACTGTCGCGCCACAGAATGTCTCGGAAGACGACCGCCGCATTGCCTTTATCCTGCGCGATAGCGGGGCAAAAATATGTTTTGTTCGCAGCGAATACATGGCGCGCGCGGAACAAATCATTCAAGGCGCGGACGGCAACCCGGGCGCTCCAAATATCGAGCAGGTAATTGAGGTGGGCGGCGAGCCTCCCCAGGGTTACCTGAGCTTTTATGAGGCGCTAAAGAACCGTCCGACTACCTTCCTGGGCGACGATTCCGGAGCCAAAGCAAGCGACCTGCCTCTGGGCGAAAGTGGAGCCGAAACCGCGGCGCTTGATGACGAAGCGCTTCTGGTTTACACCAGTGGCACAACCGGTACGCCCAAAGGCGTCACGCTCACACAATACAACCTCTTGGTAGACGCGCTGGGCGTCAGCCAGTGGCAGGCGATAACGGGCAACCAGCGCATGATGTGCGTCTTGCCTATCCATCATGTCAATGGCATCTTGGTAACGATAATCACGCCACTTTACGTCGGTGGATCGACAGTTCTGAATTGTCGTTTCAGCGTGTCGCATTTCTGGGAGCGCATCGTAAGGGACAAGGTCAATGTCGTAAGCGTCGTGCCTACGCTTCTTCAGTTTCTGCTTGAATACGGCGCGCGCGAGCAGGATGCCGGCAACACCATATTTGGTGGGAACATCAACCGCCGCGACTTAACGCATTTCCGACACTTCATTTGCGGCGCCGGCACGCTGTCCGTGGCGCTGGCGCGCGACTTTGCCGAGACATTTGGCCTGACCATTCTTCATGGCTACGGCTTGAGCGAAACCACTTGTTATTCATCATTCTTGCCCATCAGCTTGTCTTGGGCGGCGAACCAGCGCTGGTTGCTGGACTACGGCTATCCCAGCATCGGCTGCCCGATTGAAGCCAACGAGATGGCGATCTTCGCGGCCGATGGCAGCGGACGGGAACTGGCGGAAGGAGAGCGAGGCGAAATCTGCGTGCGCGGCCACAATGTCATGCAAGGTTATTTCAAGCGACCGGAGGCCAATGCCGACACCTTCAAGTTTGGCTGGTTCCGCACTGGCGACGAGGGATTCTTCAAGCTTGACGAGGGGGGCAGGCAGTTTTTCTTCATCACCGGGCGTATCAAGGAACTGATCAATCGCGGGGGAGTCAAGTTCAGTCCCCTGGACATTGAAGAAGTCTTGCTGGGCATCGATGGCGTAAAAGTTGGCTTGGCAGTGGGATTCCAGAATCGCTATTATGGCGAAGAAATCGGCGCTTATGTGGTGCTGGAAGACGGCGTCGAACTCACGGAAGACGCCATCCTGCCGCGCTGTCGCGAGCAAATGCCCTTTGAAAAATCGCCCAAAGTGGTGGTTTTTGGGGATGACATCCCGGTCACCGCAACCGGCAAGTACCAGCGGCTAAAGCTGCAACCCCTTTTCGCGGAATGGGAAGGGGCGCAGTTCTCGCGCTAGAAGAGCGAGGGATTTTCGCCTGGGCAATTGCATCAAAAAGTTTTTTCACCACAGAGGCGCCGAGGACACAGAGTGTAAGTTTTTTTCAGGACAGCAGTCCTCTATAATCTGCGTACTGATGGGGAAAAATGCCTGTCACGAAATCCAAAATTGAAATACAGTTCACAGTTTTCTAAATGGAAGACTTTTCTCTGTACTCTCCGTGTCTCAGTAGTTCCAAGAAAGTAATGAGAATGCTAAAGTGCGTTTATTCAACCCCACCCCCCGGCCCCCTCCCCGAAGCATCAGGGAGGGGGAGCGCATTCGGCGGGGCTAGGATTACATCCAGAGCTTTCGCTACAAATGAGATTTTTTCGCATTATTTTATTGGTACTACTTCTGCGTCGCTGTGGTTAGATTTAAGTTCGTAGAAACTTCATCGCAGCGCGTACTCATTTTGATGAAATTGCCCTGGGGCTATCGCGCTAGTTTCCGCATCCTTTGACGCCGCAATTCCGGCAGGATAAGCAAGCTTAGCAGGCCGTTGAGGACCACGATCACGGTGCTGCCTTCGTGCCCCAAAACGCCAAGGGGCAGCGCCAGTTCCAAGATGAAGACCCCGGCAATCAAGATCGCGATCACCGCCAGCGAAAACACGATGTTTTGCCATACGACATGTTTGGCTCGGTTGCTGATTCGCAGAGCGTCCGTCAGTCGCTCAATTCTGTCGCCCATCAGCACGACATCCGAGGTTTCTAGGGCCACGTCTGCCCCGGCGCCGCCCATCGCGATGCCGACGTCCGCGGCTGCCAGCGCGGGCGCGTCGTTGATGCCATCTCCGATCATGGCGACGGGACCGTATCGTTGTTGCAGCTCCCCTAGGATCTCGGCTTTTTCATGTGGCAACAACTGGGCGTAGATCTCGTCTATGCTGAGTTGCTCTCCGATCGACTCAGCCACAAGCTGATTGTCTCCAGTCAGCATGACCGTGACAATGCCCAGCCGATTCATTTCGTGGACCAGGTGCGCTGATCTTTGACGCAGTTGGTCAGCCAGCCCGATTAGACCCAGCCAGGTACGATCTCGTAAGACGCCGATGACCGTTTTGCCGGAAGCTTCCAGCCTTATTCTCGCTTCGGCGAGAGAAGCGGGCATTGCCTCGTTCTCCTGGAGTTGGCTTATGCGCCCGACGCGAATATCACTTCCGTCGAGACGCGCCCGCACGCCCTGGCCCGGGACGGCAAGGAAATCTTCAGCTTCGCTCAGGCTGATGTTCGCGGCGCTTGCATATGCGACGACGGCTTTGGCAAGTGGATGCTCCGACCGCGCTTCTACTGAAGCCGCGACCTGAACCAGTTCCGATTCAGCAAACGGTGGAGAAACTACTATGTCAGTTACCTGCGGCTGCCCTTCAGTCAGCGTTCCGGTCTTGTCAAAGGCGACGACTTTGACGCGCGACAATTGCTCCAGACTGGCGCCGCCTTTGAAGAGCAGGCCGCGCCTTGCGGCGGCCGCAATTGCCGAGATGAATGCCGACGGCACGCTGATCACGAGCGCGCAAGGCGAGGCAACTGTCATCAGCACCATCGCCCGGTAGAAATTGCTTTCGAAATCGCTCAAGCCGAGCAGTGGCGGAAGCAGAATGAGCAGCAGAATGCCCAGGATGATGGCTTTGGCATAAGTCTGCTCGAATCGGTCCAGAAAGCGTTGCGTGGGCGCCTTGCTGTCTTGGGCTTCCTCCACCATTTTGATGATACGCGCCAGCGTCGTCTCGCCAACGGGTTTAAGGGCGCGCAGATCCAGGATGCCTTGCTTGTTCAGTGTTCCCGCATAGACGAACTCGCCCGCGGATTTGTCTACTGGAATCGACTCGCCGGTGATCGGGCTTTGGTCCACAGCGGATACGCCGGCAATAACCATGCCGTCAACCGGGATTCGTTCGCCCGGCTCGATCAGCACGATATCGCCAATTCTGATTTCTTTCAGTTTTAGACGGATGATATCGGCGCCGCGCTTGACCGTCGCCTCTTGCGGGTACAGCGTAAACAGACTGCTAATCGCTCTGCGACTGCGGCCGATGGCATAGTCTTGCAAGACATTGCTCAGGGAAAACAGAAAGAGCAGTATAGCCCCTTCATGCCATTCCCCAACAACTGCCGCGCCCAGGGCAGCCAGGACCATCAGCAAATCCACATCGATTTCGCGTTCGCGCAAGCTCTCGAGCGCGGTCTTGGCGCCGAAGAAACCACCAGCAAGATAGGAAAGGATATTGAGCGACATCACCGCCGCTTCAGGAGCGCCGGTCCGCTCGCCCAACATGCTGAGCGCGATTGAGACAAGAGTGACGACAACCAGCGCGGGCGCCATTTTCTCCAGTTTCCGGGGTGATGGTCGCTCTTCCCGAGGAGGGGCTAATGAAGACGGCGCAGTAACGGAAGCCATTCGATTCGAATCCAATCCGAGATTTACCCAAGCTATCAATGTATTTTAACCGAAGTTAATTAGAAATGCAACAGAGGTATGCAAGTACTTTTGACGGCATGCAAAAAAAATAACTGGCGGACGACCATTGTCCGCCAGTTTTGCTTATACAGGGAGCCAGGTATAACTAAGGCGCGGCTGTCGCGCCCCGAGGAGGAATGCGGTTATCGCAGGTTTATCGTTCGACGGAGACGCCGCGCCAGAAAGCGACATGATCTTTGATCTGTTGCGCGGCTTTCTTGGGTTCCGGGTAGAACCAGGCCGCGTCGTGGTTTTCTTTCCCGTCTACCTCGAGGTGAAAGTAGCTGGCTTCGCCTTTCCAGGGGCAGAACGTACGCGTGTCGCTTTCGCGCAGGAATTCGGCGTGAACCGTATCGCGGGGAAAATAGAGATTGCCTTCGACGATAAGCGGCTTGTCGCTTTCGGCGATGACTTTGCCGTTCCAGATTGCCTTTGCCATGCCATTCTCCTTCTTTAATCTAATGAACCTGCCAGATTCCATCTACAGTCGCGTCGATATCTGTATGGGCGACCGGCGGTCAGTGTCTACGCGACCTATCAGGTCGCCCGAAAATCCGCGCCATACAAGGGCACTAGCGCGTTTGCGCGGCGTGGGTTGCGTTCATTATTTTCTGCGGGCGCGACATTCCTGTGGACAGCTGAGGCGCTTGTCTTCATTATGGCATCCGGATATGAGCGCTTACTGGCCTTGCGATTAGAACCGCATGATTGCTAAACAAAGCAAAAAGGGCATGTTGCAAGTACATGCCCTCGAATTGCTAGAGAATTTTCGCTTCAAAGTCATGAATCAAACGATATCGTCGTTGCTGGGTATCTGCTTCAAGGGTCTGAGCATGCTGAAATAGATGGAGATGCCCAGAATAACTATCGCCATTGCTGACCAGATGTACGCGATCATCGGTACCGTCGCTGTGGGCATTACGCGTTCGGAAAAAGCCGCGACCGGGTTGGTGATGACGCCTTCAATCATGGCGGGCGCTTGCAGTATATAGCTCAGATCAAGAATCACGTGCAGGGCGGTCATCATTGCCACGATATTCATTAGGATCTGGGTAACGGTCTTGCGCGATCGCAACTGGTTGATGTCGCCTTTTCCCGTCCATCCCATAACTATCAGCAGGGCTCCCAGCCCGATGCAGATGACCATGGACAACAAACTGCCGGCGCCTGCCGGTCGGATAAACAGCGCCATAAAGGCAACGGTGAATATGCCCGTTATCACCGCCAAACCGCGCAGCAAATGCGGGGCGCGGTTCGCCAGGTAAAAGAGCAACGCGCCCAGCAATGGCGAGCCGATATATCCGGCTGGCAAGATCAAGGCGTCGGACCCGCCTGTGAATTCAATCCGGTAGGTTCCCAGCGATGACAATGTGAAACTGTGAACCGCGCCGCCGGAAAGCTGAATCGCTAATGCGGACAATCCGCCGTGAATGTTGTTTACAAACATCCGCAGGGGATGAACCAGGCTCGCCATCGAATCGCTGTACCACAGGACCAGGATGGCGGCAAAGGCGAAGACAGAAATAATCAAGCTCCTGCGAACGATCTGCCGGCGGACTTTGCGCTCAACGAAAGTTCTTAACATGAGATTCTCCTGTCTATGTGAACCGCGTCGCTCGTGCGACAAGCAGGCTCAATATTTTGCGTGAACGCGGCAAGCCTTTTCGCTGCCGCTGAGCGGCTGCATGTTGATTTGACTACAATCTATGGCATTCGCCCCGCCGACGCAAGAGAATGGGAAAGAATTTACACTTAATTTACGATTGGCCGTTCACGACATCCTGGATTTCGTTTCGCAGCGGCTTGATCGCGCCGACGTATATCGCCGTTCCCAGCATGGCTACCGCGATTCCCGCCCAGAGCAGCGCGATGACCGCGGCTGGTAGCAAGGGTGTGATCTCCTGCGCGAATGCGGCCGCATCGTTGCGAACATCGCCTCGGCCGACCCCGGAATTGCCAACGAGATACCACAAATCGTAAACGGCTTCCAAGGCTGTCACCACCGCCAGTATACTCAGCAACAACTGGATGATGACGCGTGGCGCTTTGGCGCCCACCAGCAAGATAAAAAGGCCGAATCCAATGCCGATGGCCAGGGTGATGGGCAAGCCCGACGCATCGGAGCGCCCGTAGATCGCAGTTATGGCGATCAAGAAAACGCCAAGCGCCATCGCTATGCCCGACGCCCAACGCGGTACGCGATTGCTGAGCAGAAAGAGCAAAGAACCAAAGAGCGCCGCTCCCAGGTATCCGGCAGGCAGAATCAAGGCGCGATTGCCCCCGGCGGTGACGGCCACGCCAGATCCATTGGCATTCACAGTAAAGCCATGTACTTGACCGCCGGAGATCAGCGCCGCAAGAGCATGACCCGCCTCGTGCACGAAGGTGACAAACAAGCGCAAGGGGTACAGCAGCATCTCCATGTCGCGTTGGTTCCACAGCAAAAATACGGCTAGAAAGGCTAGTGCCGAGATCAAGAGCGTTTGCCGGCGCAGGGCGCGAGCATTCTGCTTAGTCTCTCGCGCTGGCTCGCTATCGGGGAATGGCACGGGGATCGCCGATTCGCCCTCCGCGCCAGTTGCCGTCTGGGCTCCCGCCTTCGCTTTTCGCGAGCGGGCGCCGCTATTATTGCGCCAGAAAAAGAATGCGGCGATCAATAACAAAGGCAAGCCGCTGCCGACGAAAAATACCGGCAAGGAATAGCCTTCGATTTGGTCAAGGTTGAAACGGCCGGCGAAGTCTTCCACTTGCGCTGTGAATTCTGACACTATGCTATCGCCGGGCATTATGTCCGCAGCCACGGCAAACCCCGCCGCAATCCAGAAAATGCTCAGTAGCAGGACTAGACCCCAAAATGCGCGTAAGAGCTTTCGCATGTTATCAATTCTCCAGTATCAGCGTCTCGAAGCCCCTCATGTTGACGATTCCGCCCTATGCTCCCTGAATTGCATCGCCGGACGAGGGCTTTCTTACATGATTCATTATACGGAAAAACTGTTGTCATTGTAGCTGTTGTGGTTTTACACTTCTTTAACAAGACGCTTGCCTAGCCGAGGAGCGCTTCGGCTTGCGCCCAATTGGCTTAATCGCGGCATCCGGGACTTTAGTGAGCGCTTTCTAGCGTAGCCATCAAAATCACTCATAATTGTGCTGACGAACGGCCACAAGATCTGGTTGCAGATAGGGGAAAGCGGAATATGAATTCACTGGATTTGAGTGATTATGTCCCTTCATCGGATCTGGCAAGGGCTGCGACCATGCCGGCGCGCTGGTACATTGAGCCGGACTTCCTGAAACTGGAAGCGGAAAAAATATTCTACAAGACCTGGCAACCCGTGGGACGCCTGGACGATCTCGCGCGCATTGGCGATTTCTTCAGTTGCGAAGTGCTCGATCAACCTTTGGTTCTTGTACGCAACAACAGCGGAGAATTGCGCGCCTTTTATAATGTTTGCCCGCACCGCGCCGCGGTGGTGGCGCAAGGACGCGGCAATCGCAAGAGCTTGCAGTGCAAGTATCACGGCTGGACCTACGACCTCGATGGCAAACTCTTGCGCGCGCCGGAGTTTGAAGGCGTGCGGAATTGGGACAAAGACGAAGTATGTTTGCAGCCGATTCAAGTTGAAGCCTGGGGACCCTGGGTCTTCGTCAATCTGGATCCCGACGCCGAATCCTTGTCCACAACCTATGGCGAGATCCACCAAGAGATTCGATCGGCCGGCTTCGACCTGGAAAAAATGCGCCTGGTTGAGCGCCGCGACTACATGATCGACTGCAATTGGAAGGTTTACGTCGACAATTATCTGGAAGGCTATCATTTGCCGATTGCCCATCCAGGGCTGTTTCGCGAGATCGACTACGACCAATATCGCGTCGATACTTTCCGTTACTACTCCAAACAGCATGCGCCGATACGCGACGTCAATGCCGGCGACCTGCGCGACCGCCGCTATGTACGCAGTGGCGAAGGCGAGCAAGACGCGCTGTATTACTGGATATTCCCCAATGTGATGCTGAACGTCTATTTGGACAATACATCAATCAACATCATCATCCCGCTGGGTCATGACAAGACCTTGACCGTCTTCGAATGGTATTTCGAATCTCCCGGCACGGGCGCCGGCTGGGAAAGCATGCAGCAGATCATCGCCTTCAGCGACGAGATTCAGCAAGAGGATATCGAGCTATGCGAATGGGTTCAGCGCGGCCTGCGATCCAAGGCTTATGACACCGGTCGATTCTCGGTTCTTCGCGAAAACGGCGTCCATCATTTTCAGTCCCTGGTGCATGAATTCCTGACCAGAGATTAGCGCCTGGGGAGGGGCGAGTCCTCCACCGCGGCGGTTCCGGGCGAAAGGCCAAGCGCCAGCAGACTGGCGCTGCCAAAGACAATGTAGCCAAACACACTAAGCCCATGAAAGAGGAATCCCAGCGAAATCGCCGCCAGGCTGTCCATGCCGACGAGCTGCCCGGTGACGATGATCGCGGCTTCAAAGGGACCAACTGCGGCGATGCTGAACGGCAGCGCGATGCCTAGCGCCGTGAGGGATACGCCCAGCGGTACACTTTGCGCATAATTGACTTCAATGCCCAGCGCTAGATGCAAAACGTAAAATGTGGCCAGGGATGTCGACCAGGCGATCAAGCTCCAGACGAGGGTGAAAATCAGCGTTCGAAAGTCGGCTATGGCGCCTAAGCCATCTAAGAGATTGTCGACAATTCGTTGCAGGGGTGGGCGATTCAGCAAAGGCAGCTTTTGAGTCATTATGGCAAGCAATCTCTTTGCCATTTTAGGATGCCGAGCGAGCGCAAACAGGCATAAAAAAGCGACCAGCGCCAGCAAGCTAAATCGAGAAGCGGGAACGGTAACGTACTCGGGCGCGTCCGGCAGTTGACCGACTGTCGCGGCAATCATCAATACCACCAAGAGGGTGTCAATCAAGCGCTCGACAACGATGCTGGCTGCGGCTTTTTCGATTGATACGCCTTCGCGACTTGCCAGCACGCTTCGCGCAGCTTCGCCCAGACGCAGCGGCAATTGATTGCCCAGAAAAGTCAAATTGACCAAGTGGACCGCCTTTATCAGCGGGAGTTCTTTGCCCAGCAATCCCCACCAGCGTATCCCGCGTGTAAACATGGAAAGCGCCACGAATAGGAAAGCCAGGCCGAGTTGTCCGCCATCCGCCTGGCTTATGCTTGCAGAAACATCGTCTAAATCTACGTCGCGAAGGATCAGCGCGACCGAGCCGGCGCTGACGATAATGCTTCCAAGGACGAGCAAAACGCGTTTTCTAGTCAATGTCGAAGCATCTCCTCCCAGTGAGCACGGGAGATATTTTCGCCGATTGCGCGCCGAGCGGCTCTAGCCTGGCGATTCCACTAGGATTACTGGCTCGCCGCCTATCGCAGCGCTGCGCCCAGCCTCAAGATCAGGGTAACTGAAGCCGTCCGCCGGCTTCAGGTTTAACGAATACCTGCCGTCAATAGCGGACAGGCTGGACGTCTCGCCATTTAGAAAATGCGCGATCGCCCCGGAACTATTCGCTTTGAAACTATGCGCGCGTTCTTTGTCGGTATTGTTCCAAAGGACAATTATTCGCGCGCCGTCGTTCCTCGCGAACACGATAGTCGTCACCGGATCTTGCAATCCGGAAATGCCAAGCGCGTCAAAAGGCTGGCGACCAAAGATCTCGGCGAGCAGGCGGTAGGCGAAGGCGACTGGCCGAGGTGTATTGGCAAAGGGGTGCTGGCTGAAGCAAATCGCCTCCCTTGGGTTGCGATACAGGCCAAATGCGTGGCCGAAGCATGTCCCCTCGCTGCAGAGTTCGCCGTGATGCGGCGGGAAGTCGCTGCCGGCCGCCTGGTTGCCGCAGTCATCATAAAGCTGATGATAAAATACCTTTTGCGCGCCCTTGGCCCAGGCGTAAGCGGCGCTCATTATCAGGAAATTCGCCTGCTGCTGGACTGTGGCGAGGCGAACGCGTTCTTCGGGAGCTGTAGCCCAAACGGGTCCCGGATAATCGTCCCATACCGAGACGCCCGTCTCGTTCACCCATACCGGGCGGACAAGATCATATTCCGCCAAGGTATCCTGCACGACTTTTGTTAGCCAGCCGCTCCGCCAGGGATCATCGTAGCTGTGTACGGCCACCGCGTCGAAAAACCAGTCATATTCGACGCCTAGCACGTCATTCTTGAAGCGTTGCAGGACACTGGACAAAAAGTTGCCGCCGCCTGCATACAGCAGACCGCCAAACATGACGGTCGCTTCTGGATCGACCGTTTTGACGACAATCGCCGCCACCTTGAGCAACCGCGCGTAAGCCATCGGTCCCCCTCGCCAGAAAGCTGGCAAGTCCGGCTCGTTCCAGACTTCCCAAACCCGAACGCCCGCGGCTTCGGGGAATCCTCTCTCTGAAGCCAGAATACCGCCGGGCTTATAGCGCGAGACAGCGCGAAAGACAAATTGAGCCCAGGGATTGTCAGGGTTGATCGGGACATCCAGGGTGGTATGGTCTTTGCCATCGGCGAATACCGGTTCGAAGAGATTTGCGATGCTGTCGCCATCTTGCCGGAAGGGCGGGCGGCCGAGCAAGACGGCGTTGATCCGCAATCCCTTGTCTACATCCGCCGCAACCAATTCGTCATAACTTGCCCAATGCCAACTATCGGCGATCCTTTCGACGCGATCCCAATACAGGGGCCAACGATTCCAGCCGGCGCCGAGAATCAACGCGTTGCGATAGCGGGCAGCGTTGTCGTCGCTGTCAATGGAACTGATGAACGTGATGCCAAGACGGTCCGAGCGGATATAGTCTTCCTCTTCCATTAACGCGCCGGGCGCCGTCGTCGGCACTGAGGGAACTTGCCCAGCGAGATTGACGCCGCCCAGGATTATCCACATGATGAGAGCGGTTAACCAGGTAATCCGATGACCCAAGGATGATGACTTTCTCTTTGGCTACCGCTACATTATAATCGTGTTTGTTAGAAACTGCAGAACAGTCATAATGTAAGTAGAGGTCGCGAGATGGCAGTAGTATCAGAGGCGTTAATGGAGATACTGCGATGCCCGGTCGCAGTGCATTACAAAGACAAAGGCGACGATCCCGGTCGCTTGAGGCTGGTCAAAGACAGTTGGCTCATTTGCGATGACAGCGGATACAAATATCCTATCCGCGACGGTATCCCCGTCATGTTAGTTGACGTGGGTGAAAAATGGAAAGATACCGCCGAAGCTGACTTGCCGGTACCCCCGCCGGAAGCCTGAGACGGGGGCTGCCGGCAGCCCCGCATTGCTTCTCTTTTTAATTTAACAAACCCGCCAAATTCCATCTGCAGCCAGGTCGAAATCTGTAGGGCGACTCTGTGAGTCGCCCGAAAACGCGCGCCCTACATCGACTCCAGCGCGAGTGACGCGCCGGGGGCTGATTTTCTTAACTCCCTTTATGCTGTCAGGGCTGCTTGACTCACCGCATCAATGACGAATCTGTCGCCCTCGGCGTCCAAGCCAATCCACACATGATCGCCGTCTCTGATTTGACCATCCAGCAGCGCTATCGCCAGCCGGTCCTTAATGTGACTTTGCAAGGCGCGTTTCAGCGGTCGCGCGCCGTAGACCGGGTCCCATCCCAGTTCCGCCAGGCGCATTTTGGCATCGTCGCTGATGGCGATCCCTATGTGTCGATCCCTTAGCATCATTGACAGCTTGTTCAGTTGCATGTCGACGATTCGCGCGATGTGCTCGCGCTCCAGGCTGTGGAAAATGATGATCTCGTCCAGGCGGTTCAAGAACTCGGGACGGAAGTATCGATCCAATTCCGCCATGATTGCGTTGCGCGCCGTTTTGGGATCGCTCTCCGATCCCGTCTGCTTACCCATCTGTTTAATCATTGCGCTGCCAACATTGCTGGTCATGATGATCACGCAGTTGCTGAAGCTGACCGTGCGGCCCTGTCCGTCGGTTAAACGGCCGTCTTCGAAGACTTGCAAGAAGATGTGGAAAACATCGGAATGCGCTTTTTCGATTTCGTCGAAGAGCACCACGCTATACGGTCGGCGGCGCACAGCCTCGGTCAATTGGCCGCCTTCTTCGTATCCGACATACCCGGGGGGCGCGCCGATCAAGCGCGCGACGCTGTGCTTTTCGCCATATTCGCTCATATCGATACGGATCATCGCGCTCTCATCGTCGAAGAGGAAATGCGCCAGCGAGCGCGCCGTTTCCGTCTTGCCAACGCCAGTTGGACCCAGGAAAAGGAAGCTGCCGAGGGGCCGGTTTGGATCTTGCAAGCCGGCGCGGCTGCGGCGCACCGCTGCCGAAACTGCCTTGATCGCATCGTCTTGCCCAACAACGCGCTCGTGCAGGCGGTCTTCCATCTGCTGCAGTTTCTCGATTTCGCCTTCCAGCATGCGCGATACGGGTATCCCGGTCCAGCGGCTGACGATGGCGGCGATTTCGTCGGCGTCGACCTCTTCCTTGAGCATCAGCGAACCGTCGTCGCGCATGTCTTCGATAATCGCTTCGCTTGACCCCAGAGACTTCTCCAGTTCCGGCAAGACGCCATAACGCAGACGAGCGGCTTCTTCCAAATTGCCCTGCCGTTCGGCCCGTTCCAGTTGGCTGCGGGCATCGTCGATTTGCGCCTTGACGCCGGACATCGCCCCGATGACTTCCTTTTCCCGCTGCCACACAGCTTGCAGCGCGCCCAGGTCTTCTTGCGCGTCCGCCAGTTCCGCTTCCAGGTCTTGCAGACGCTGCTTTGATGCGTCGTCTTTTTCCTTCCTGAGCGCGGCGCGTTCGATTTCCAGTTGCATGATATGACGCTCGACCTTGTCCAGTTGAGCCGGCTTGCTATCGATTTCCATCTTCAGATGCGCCGCGGCTTCGTCAATGAGATCAATCGCTTTGTCCGGCAATTGACGCTCCGGCAGGTAGCGCTGGCTCAATGTGGCGGCGGCGATAACGGCGCCGTCTTGAATGCGCACGCCGTGGTGAACCTCGTACCGTTCCTTAAGACCGCGGAGGATGCTGATGCTGTCTTCCACACTTGGTTCGTCAACGAATATGGGCTGGAAGCGGCGCTCCAAAGCCGCGTCTTTTTCGATGTGCTGCCGGTACTCGTTCAGCGTAGTCGCGCCGATCATGCGCAATTCGCCGCGCGCCAGCATGGGCTTGAGCATGTTGCCGGCATCCATAGCGCCTTCGGCTTTTCCAGCGCCGACGATGTTGTGCAGCTCGTCCACGAAAAGGATGATCTCGCCGTCGCTATCCGCGATTTCCTTGAGTACGGCTTGCAGGCGTTCTTCAAATTCGCCGCGGAATTTGCTCCCCGCAACCAGTGCGGCCATATCAAGCGCGATGATGGTCTTGTCCCGCAATCCCTCCGGCACGTCTCCGTTAACGATTCTCTGCGCCAAGCCCTCCGCTATCGCCGTTTTGCCGACGCCCGCTTCACCAATCAATACGGGATTGTTCTTGCTGCGGCGGCTGATGACGTGGATCAATCGACGGATCTCTTCGTCGCGCCCGATAACGGGATCCAGCTTGCCTTGACGCGCGTCAGCGGTCAAGTCGCGTCCGTACTTGCTCAGGCTTTCATAGATCGATTCGGGGTCTTGACTGCTGATCCGCTGACCGCCGCGAATGGATTGCAGCGCATGGAGAATGTCGTCGTAGGTGATGCCGTTGCGCTCCAGCAGCGCGCTGGTATTTCCGGAGCGAGCAAGCGCCAGAAGCAGATGTTCCGTGCTGGTGTATTCGTCTCGCATCCGTTTCGCTTCTTTTTCGGCTTGCGTGAAGAGTTGCACGCAATCTCGCCCAATCGATACGCCCGACGGCGGGTGGCTGGCACGGGGCATGTCCCGCAGATTCGATTGCAACTCGGCTTGTATCGCGGAAGTCTCTGCGCCAATTTTTTGAATAATGCGCGGTACCAACCCGTCTTCTTGCTCCATGAGGCCAAGGAAAACGTGGGCGGGCTCGATACTTGTATGATGATATTCGGTGGCAATGCCTTGCGCCTTGAGGGCGGCTTGCTGCGCTCTGTTGGTGTAGCGAGTGAAATCCATGATGCCTCCTCGATTGATCCTTCGCCTTGCCTCCATTGTGGCGCTCTGTCGTCGGAAACGTACTAGAAAGGTATCAGATTCCCGTTAGCGTCTTGCTTGACTCCTATCAGCAATTCCACATACGATGTAAGTAACGCGAGCCTATCCATGAAATGGGGGCGAATCATGAAGTCCATGATTGCGACGTTGATAGGATGTTTTTTCTGCATCATGCCAACCCTGGCGCAGGAGGATAGTTTCATCGCTTATGGCGAAACCGTTCGGGGCGAAATCACGGTGAGCGAGTACGAACAACTCTATGGTTTTAAGGGGACAGCGGGAGACCTCATTCGCCTGGCTTTGATGCCAAATCTGGAATACGACGCCTTCAATTGGTCAAACTGGCGCCAGCCGGAAATCTTGCTGCTTGACAGGACGATGAATGTCATTGTTTCGCTGCATTCTCACGAATCGGCTGTGTTAATTCACGAATTGACGGAGACGGGCATATACCACGTTATCGCAACGGGTTGGGGCGGCCGATCAGAAGATAATGTCGGGGAATTCGAATTGAGCCTGGAGCGGATTCCTTTTCTGGTCGCCGGCGAAACCGCGTATTGCGAGGCTTCCTATAAAATGGGCAATCACTTTGCAGTCAAATCCGATAGCGACTTCCAGATTGCCTACGAACATATTGAAGGCGCATTCCGCCCGGAAGTGTCGGTCAATGTAATTGCGGAAGACCCGTACAGTTGTGGCATCGACACCCCCAATTGCAGCAGCGACGCAACTGGCGCAAACTTGCATGACGTCGCTACGCTAGGCGGCAGTTGGCTGGATTCCGGCACAATTAGCGTTGAGGCGAGGTCCGCCGCGCGTGGATTGTTCATTGTCCAGGTCGCCAAGAACCGATGGGATTACCGCCACGAAAACGAAAGCGTCTCCTGCACCCTGACGCTGACCCTGTCCGATTCCTGATCAGGATCCATCCGTCTTCCCGCGCTGTCAGTCGCCTCGCTGCCAACGCGACCCCGCGTCATCCTGGAGATGACTGCGGGGTTCTTTGACATGACCACAAGACGGTTCCGACGCCGCTCAGCGCGAATTCCTCAAAACAGGCTGGAATCAAGCCGGTCTCGCCTTTTGCCAAGGCGATCGGCTCATGCTCACCTGCCGCCGCGCTAATCTCGCCCTCCAGGCAGGTCAGCGCCTGAAATACCCCGCCTGTCTTAAGATTGAGGCCGTCGTTCCTTAGTTGGTGTCGCCAGGTCACGAAGTAATCGCCGTCAACAATGAGATCCTTTGAGGGACGCGCAATACCCGGCGCATGGTCGAGATTGGCAACCTGCAAGCCCTTGTCTATATGCAGTTTTCTCGGCTTGCCGTCCAAGCCCAGGCGCCCCCAATCGTACAGGCGATACGTGGTATCACTGGATTGTTGTATTTCATAAATCAGCAGGCCCGGTCCCAAGGCGTGAACTGTGTTCGCCGGAATGTATAATACGTCGCCTTCGCGGACCCCTGCGTAGCGCATATAGTCTTCAAGGCGATTTTCACTTATTGCTGCCGCGACGTCTTCGCGCGACGCGCCCGGCCGCGCGCCGACAACCAGTCGCGCGCCTTCCTCCGCATGCACGATTATCCAGGCTTCGGTCTTTCCGCGCGGCTCGCCCTCCAATGCAAGCGCCTGCTCATCGTTGGGGTGGACCTGAATAGACAGCCATTGATCGGCGTCTATGAACTTCGCCAGCAGGGGAAAACCATCTTGCGGATCGTTTCCGCCCCCGATTAACGCGGCGCCGCAGGCAGTTGTCAATTCTCGCAGCGACTTGCCGCAAAGCGGACCATTGGCTACGATCGACGTATCGTGCAACTCCCACGATTCGCCATAAGGTTCGTCGGTCGGCTGCGGCTTGTTCAAATGGGTCTTGAGCCTGCTGCCACCCCAAACCTTGACATGCAACCTTGGCTTGAGTTTCAGCGGATACAGGGCTGTCGCGCGCATCAGAATCCTCCAGATTTATGATACCCTAGTCTGCCATTGACTGCCGATATGCTCGTATGTGATATAATGATCCTGTCTCAGATCGAATCGACTGCAGACGTTCTTTGATTTGAAACCTTCTCTGCGCAGTGGGATCGCTCAATGATTGCACAGCCAACCCCACAAGAATATCTGGATGACATGCACGCCATCGGGATTCCGCGTCTGTTCCAGTCTTATATTGACGCGCGCGAGCGCGCAGCTGGAATCCGCCGGGCGCGGCAAGAACTCGGCAGGCTGCGCACTGAATTGACCCAGCATCGCGACAATCTGGGAGGATCGAACGGCGCGCTGTCCCCCGAAGAAACCAGAAGGATGTCTTCGCCGCTCAATCTGCTGCTGCTCTTGCACGAGCAGTTGTTGGGCGAAGTCAATGATCTGGAGCACAGCCTGAGTAACGGCAAGCCCTTGCCCTATAGTTTCCGCTTTGGCCAGCATATTTTCGGCGATGAAGACGCGGGCGAATGGTATATCGGCAGCCAAGAGCAGTTTGAAGAGTGGGGACGTATTCAGCAGTTCAAGAGGCGGCTGGACGCGCTGCGCGTGCAAGGGCAGCCGGTACGAGAACAGCTCGGTACCATCCGCGCGGATCTGCAAGCGCTTAACGAGAAGCATCAAAAAACACAGGAGAAAATCGATCGGCGCGGCACACGTATTTTTGTGATGCGCCGACTGGGCATGTTGGTGCTGTTGGCGGTTGCCAGCGGTACCGTGGGCATTCACTATTTCAACAGCTTTCGCAACTTCAGTCTGGTCGCCTTTGGATTGGCCGCGGCTTGCACCCTCTTGATCCCGATCGTGATCGCCAATTGGAAAGATCCGCGTACGCGGCTCAATTCGCGCAGGCGCAAGCTGGAAAGCGAAATGCGCGATCTGCAATCCGAAGGCAACCAATACCATCAGCGCTATCAGCCGCTCGAATTGCAGATCAAAGCGCTTGAAGTGCACTACAACCGCATGATGGACTCTTGGGAAAGCGCGAGATTGGTTAAACAGCGCCTCGATAGTTTCATTGAAGAGGCTCAACCCTTGCGAGAACGCGTCAACGAGATTAGGTCCGAGTTGGAGGGCTTGCGCCAGCAGCGTGACAAGTTACAGCGCAAGCTGGATCGACGACAAAAGCGCGGCGCGTTTTTTCGCCGCATGTTCCTTCATGTCATGCTGGTTATCGCCAGCGGCGCGCTCGGCTTTTATCTCCATTACACCGGTCAAGTAGATTACGCTTCGGTGACGTATGGATTGGGGGCATTCTTCATTTTGCTGGTCCCCCTGGCTTATATCGACTGGAAGAACCGTGATATGAAGCTGGAGTCCAGGTTGCGCCAGGTCGAAACGAGAATGCGTCAATTGCAGACCGAAGGCAAGCAAGTGATGAAGCGCTACCATCCCCTGGAGTTGCAGATCAAAACCTTGATCGCGCAGTACAAGCGCTTGCGGGCGGGCATCGAGAATTTGCCAGAATCCCAAGCGCTGGCCTGATCGTTCAGCTTGGCAGGGCGGGATCGATACGATAGATTGTCCCCGAATAATCGACAACGTAAATCTCGCCAATTTCATCTTCACCGAAACTGCTGATCGCCATTCCAGTATTTGCGAACTCCTCCGCCTGCCAATTCAGGTCGGGGTCGCGGTACATCGCCCACATCCGGCCCGTGCAATAATCTCCAAAGAGGTAAACAGCTTCCAGCTGAGGAATCGCGCTCCCTCGATAGACATAGCCGCCGGTAACCGAACAGCCCAGTGAATGAAGATACTCGAAGACCGGTGGAACGTGATCCTGCGCGCTTCCACCGGTGAACCGATTTGTCCCTTCCCAGACGTTCCAGCCATAGTTTTCGCCGCCGCTGCTGTCGGCCGCTTGAAAATTGATTTCTTCCAGAAGATTTTGCCCCACATCCGCGAGGTACATGTCCCCGGTAGCGCGATCAAAGCTGAAGCGCCAGACGTTGCGCAGCCCGTAAGCCCAAATCTCGTCCAGCGCCGAATCCTCTCCCACGAAGGGATTGTCCGGCGGTATCGCATAGGGGGCGGCGCCATCAACGTCAATGCGAATGATTGATCCGAGCAGGAGGCGTCGGTTCTGCCCCGCGCCCAAGGGGTCGTTGGCCGAGCCGCCGTCTCCCAAGGAGATATAAAGATAACCGTCCGGACCAAAGTCGATATGGCCGCCGTTGTGATTAGCGAATGGCTGCTCTAGCTGAAATATGATCTGCCCGCTTCCGGCGTCGGCGACCTCCGGATTGCTAAGCGAAACCTGATACCGCGCGACGACAGTGCGGCCGCCGCGGTCGGTATAGTTAACGAAGAAGCGACCGTTGGTGGCATATTCAGGGTGAAATGCCAGACCCAGCAAGCCCTGTTCGCTATAAGTATTGTTCGCCGTTGCCGTAACTAAAGCGGAAAGATCGAGATAAGGCTGCTGCACTCGAACTCCGTCCTTGATGATCCATACTTTGCCGGTCTGCTCCACGACGAAGAGGCGCTCGCTGCCATCGTCCGCGTGCGTCGCGTATAGCGGGCGATTGAATCCGCTGGCGATTTCGGTCAGTACAACATCCGCTGCGCTGGGCGCGGAGTCACGGGAAATAATCGCTTCTTCTGGTTCTTGGGCGAGGCTAATACCAGGGCAAAGAACAAGAATAATCAACATTGCGATTCGAGCTTTCTTCATTGCGGTCCCTTTGCATCATAATGATGAATTGTGTTACGCTTTTTATGACCGTATTCTTTCAATTAGTAAAGAGGTAAATCAGATGAAAAAGTGTATTGTTACCGTAGTAGCGCTCTTAGCGATAGTGATTCCCGCTTATGCTCAAGATGGCGCCGTTCTCTTGCGCAGTACCTTGACCGGTGATATTTCCAATCTTAACCCAATTTTCTCTTCCGACAGCGCCTCAATTGATGTTGGCTCGTTCTTGTGGAGAGGACTGTTCGAGACTGATCCGCAAACAGCTTTGCCGATTCCTGATTTGGCTACATGGGGGATTTCTGAAGATGGGATGACCTACACCTTCAGCATCCGCGACGATGCCAATTGGAGTGATGGCATGCCTATCACATCAGCCGATGTCGATTTTGCCTATCGGGCGATCAGCGCCCAGGATATCCCTTCTCCACGTAAGGGAAATGTTGCGCTCATTGATAGCATCAATATCATTGATGACAAGACATTTGAAGTCGTGCTTTCGGCGCCCAATTGTACGGTATGGGGCAACACGTTTGGCGCGCTGACACCAATTCCATCTCACGTATTTGCCGCTGATTTCAGCGATCTGGCGGAAAATGATTTCAATACCGAACCCAATGTGACCAGCGGTCCGTATATCGTGGATGAATGGGAGCCAGATGAGTTTATTCGTCTGCAAGAAAATCCCGACTTTTATGGCGGCGATCCGCAAATTCCATCCATATTCAATCGCGTATTGGTGGATACAACGATACAGAATCAGTCATTGCTCACGGGCGAGGTTGATTATGTCTTTATGTATCCCGATCAATTGGAGCAACTGGGAGGACCCGATTTCCTCATTCCGCATGTATTCTCCTTGAACAATACGCCAATGCTCATCATGAATTGGGCGGATAGCGCCAATCCACAGAGCGCCTACGATGAAGAAGGCAATCTGATTGAGCAAGATCCGAATCCGTTTTTCAGTGATGTGCGCGTCCGTCAAGCGGTTGCGATGGGTTACGACAAGAACGCGGTTTTGCAAACATTGGGTCCAGGTGGCGGCGCTCGGGCGGCAGGTCCGGTGACGCCTTCCTTCGGCTGGGCAGTTGCGGAGGAGCTAACAGGGTACGAATACAATCCGGAACGGGCTGCTGAATTGCTGGACGAAGCTGGCTGGATTATGAATGAGGAGACCGGCATCCGAGAAAAAGACGGCCTTCCCTTTGAAGTGGATTTGCTCTACGCCGAATTAGTCGATTTGTATACCAATATCGCCTTAATCGCTCAAGATCAACTGGGTGATATCGGCATCAAGCTCAATGTTTCCATCATGGAATGGAGCGCATATCTGACGGATGTTTTGCTCTCGCAAAAGTTTGATATTACGATCGTCGGTTTCGGCGGCGGCACCGAAGTGGACGGAATCGCTTACAATATCTTACTGAGCGAAAATGATGTCGCTGGTTCGGGCTTTAACTTGACATCGTACATCAATCCGCGGGTTGATGAGTTGCTCAAAGAAGGCAGAACATTGGCCGGATGCGATGCCGATACACGCGCCGAGATATACCGCGAGCTGCAACAGATTGTGTTTGAAGAGGTCGCGTATGACTTCACCGTTGTGACCAATCAAGTGCATGTGATGAATAGCCGCGTCACCAACTTCAATCCAGGTCCCTGGAATTCCGCCTGGCAGATTCCAAGTTGGGGCATCACAGACGGTTAGAACATGTCGCTGCCGATCATAAGCTGACTTGCACAAGCGTATATCGTCACGGTATACGCTTGTGTTTAACGGCGTATCCACGGGTCGAGCGCATCCCGCAAGCCATCGCCAACCAGATAAAAGCATAATACGGTGACGGTAATGAGCATACCGGGCCAAACGACCAAGTGCGGTCCGGTTACAAAATAGGTGCGCGCGGTCGTTAGCATATTCCCCCAAGATGGTATGGGCGGCTGCACACCCAGCCCGAGAAAACTCAAGCCCGACTCAATCAATATCAAGGTGCCTGCGTTGATGGTCAAGGCAACAATGATGAGGGGTAATACATTCGGGAATAGATGAAAAATGGCAATCCTCCAAGCTGGCGCGCCCATGGCATGCGCCGCCAGGATGTAATCTCGCTCTTTTAAGGCAATGACTTCGCCACGTACTAAACGACAACTGGTAATCCAGCCCAGCACACCTAGAATAATCACCAGAACCGCAGGGGACGCCGAAAAAATTGTCGAGACCAGGATCAACAGAAACAATTGAGGGATAGAAGCCAGGGTGTTGATAATCCACATAATGAACTCATCAACGACACCTCCATAATAGCCGGCAAGAATGCCGATGACGACGCCGATGGTGATGGACAGGAAGCTGGCTAAATAGGCAATCCCGAATGAAACCCTGCCCCCATACAGCAGCCGTATAAACTGATCGCGTCCGAGCTGGTCAGCCCCTAAGAGATGATTATTTTCCCCCGGCGCGGCGTAACGGTCTAGCACGTTGGTACTATTGGAATCGAAGCCGGTCCGATCCTCTACTACAGGCGGTAATACAATACAACCAATCGTCAACAGCAATAATACGCTCATAGACAAGATGGTTAGCTTGTCACGCAATAGCGAGCGCAGAGCGTCTTCCCAAAAAGATCGGGAGCGCGGCGCTTCAGCCAATAGGCTCACGTCGGATTGTTTTGGGCTGTGGTATTGCGATGCGCCTTTTGCCATCAAGCCAAACTTTCCGCATCAAATCGCACGCGTGGGTCTATCCAGGAATAAAACACATCGGATGTGAGATTGCCGAAGACATATAAGATGGCGCCTAGCACGACCGTCCCCATGACCAGGGGATAGTCGCGCTGGCTCACTGCTTTGACCGCTAACCTGCCTAATCCAGGCCAACTAAATACTTGTTCAATAATGACCGCGCCGCTGAGCAAAAATCCGAGTGTTGGTCCAATCAAGGTAGCGACGGGCATCAGCGCATTGCGGGTGACGTGTCGAACATATATTTGATGGTCCTGGAGCCCTTTGGATCGGGCAGTGCGGACATAGTCCAGGCTCAAAACTTCAAGAACTTGTGTGCGGGTATAACGAGAAATGGCAGCAATTGTTCCCAGCGATAATACAAACACAGGCATAACCATATGTCTGATTCTGTCCGCAAGGTCAAATGTATCGCTGCTTCGGGTGACATCTTGCATGCCGGACATGGGCAAGATGCCAAGCCTTACACTGAATAACATAATCAATAACAAGCCCAACCAAAAGCTGGGCACGGCATTTCCTATAACCGAAATTACCCGCGCGAATTGGTCAAAAATTCCTCGATGATTAATAGCTGCCAAGACCCCAATGGCAATCCCTAGGAGATAGCCAACAACGGCTGCTGAAAGTGTCAATTGAACTGTGGCGGAGACCCTTTCAAACAGCATTTCCGTGACGGGTCGTCTGGTTTGGATTGATTGACCCAGATCCCCACGTAGAAAACCTTGCCGTGTGCCATAAAAATCGCCCTTGCCATCCGCATCGACGTCAATCTGAGCCCAATCATTGCCGATTAACCAGTAGACATATTGGGTTAGTGCCGGCTGATCCAAGCCTAGTTGGCGTCGCAAGTGTTCTGTGGCTTCAGGGGTAGCATCGGGATTAAACATGATGAGCGAAATGGGATCGCCGGGTGTGGCTTGCATCAGCAGAAAAGCGACGATAGTCACCCCAAACAAAGTTGGGATGGCTTGGATTGATCGCCGCATGAGATGTCTTGTCATTGCGAATCTTGTCTCTGATAATTCAACAGGGCGGCATACCATTTGCCTTGAGCAAGTCTACAAACAGGGGCTGTGGAATCGCTTTTGCTTCGATCGAAGTACCGCCCGCCAAGTCTACAAACCCGTTCAATAATTTAAGGTCTTGGGGACTGGCTTCTGGCCAGGCGCGTCAGGATTGAGTAATTGTTGGCGCGTTCCGGCGCGTCGATCCGTTCGTCGCCATGAATCGATTTGAGACAGCGGATCAAATGTGTCTCGATCATGAGTTGGCTGCGCGTGCGCGACTTCAGCCAGCTCTCGCCCCAGATTTCGGCTGCGACGCTGATACAGTGCAAAGACTGCTCTGAAAGGCTGTGATCGAGCCGATTGGGCAACAATTCGTCGATGAGCTGCCAGCGCATGTCTTGCCATTTGCCAGCCGCGATAATTGCGCCGGAGAAGAGCGCCACATTGCGCCAACGCGCATAGTCGTGGCAGAGCAGGGCGACGATGTTTTCTGGAAAAATCCATCCTTCAGCGCTTTGAGCCCGCAGCCCGGCCGGCATTTCGCACTCGTCGTAGAACTCCAGCAGCGCGCATGCGGCCAGGTACTCTTGAATCGTTAAGTGCGGGAAGCGATACAGGTTAGGCGAATCGGCTACCAGGATGCCGTTGCGAGTCGCCAGGTATTCGAGCACGTCTTCAATGCCGGCGCCCAAGCCCCCGCCCTGTGACTGTTGCTGCATCAGTTTGTCCAGCAGCCGCGCGCGATCAATAATCGTTGGATAGCGCTGATAGCTTTTCTGTTCCGAATGCAGTTCGAATGCGATTAGTTTCAGTGCCGCGCGCATCCGGTCCAAATTGATGTTGGCGAGTTTCTCGTGCAGCTTGTCCGCTGGCGACGGGATATTCCAACGATCGAGCAACTCGACCGTGTGCTCATAAAGTTCGGCGCGCTTGTCCGGCAACTGTTTGTAGTCCTCGTGAATGAGCGTCAGCAACGCCAGCATGAGCGGCTGGCGAGCCAGGGGCCAAAGCGCGCGATTTTCTCTGATGGCTTTGTATAGATCCGCCGCCATCAATGCGGACTGTTTTGCCGCCACCGCCCTCCCGCCCAGCGCGCTGGGACGGTTTTCCGCCACGTTGGCGTACCAGCGCTCGATATAGGTCTTGACCTGATTCCAGGTGAAGGGCGCCAGTTCGGCGGATGCGAAGCGCTCGGACAAGCGCCAGCGAGAATCGTGGCGATAGGCATAAGTGCGGCTGGTTACGATCACGCGACAACTGGGAAAGCGATCTGCCCAGTTTTCGATTATCCGCTGCAAGATGATCCGGTCTTCGGCCTCGTATACTTCGTCCAGTCCGTCCAATACCAGCAAGCTGCCATGTGTGGGCACGTCGGTTTGCGTAAGATAGGCTTCGAGGTGATCGCCCAACTTGCCTGTGCTCCGCTTGACGTATTGCAAGAGATTCTCCGAAGAGCTTTCCGCCAGCGAGCTTGGAAACAGCTCCTCGCTATTGCAAAAGTCGCGCAAGCTCGCGTATATAGGCAAGATGGGTCCATGGATCCAGGACGCGCCCAGCATCTCCAATCCCTTGACCTTGTCCTGGCGCTCGGCGCGGGGATCACAAGCGTATGCCAGCGCCGTCACGATGAACCGGCATAGCGAACTTTTGCCGGTTCCGGCGGCGCCGGTAATCACGATGAGAGGGTGAGCGGAAATCACTTCAAAGACGGACTCGCGCACGTAGCCCATATCTTTTTCGATCGCTTGATAGCGGCGCGCGTTCAGTTCTTCTATGCCAACTGAATGGAACGAACGCTGATCAGTCCAGATGTCAACCGGTGTATACAGCTGATGGAGCATGGCTGGACTATGATGCTGCGAGGCGGGATGGATGGTCGTGGTCGGGATGTTCCATTCGCTGCGTACTGCCGCCAGATAGTTCTTTAGCGCTGCTTTGCTGCCGGCGTAATGCTCGGCGACGATGTTGACATCCTGGCCGGCGAAGATCACATGCCCGCCGGCCGATATCGAGCCTGCTTGAACGCGCACGGCCGAGGGATAGTTGAGGTTGTCGCGCATCGTCTCCAGCAAATTGCGCGCGAACTGAATTGCCGCAGCGCCTTGATTCGCCGAGCCGTCCAATCCGCCTGTCGCCACGATCAGCCAGTCCAGACCGACAAGTTCATCAATGCGCAGGTTTTCTGGTGCCAAGTCCTGGCCCGCGAGATCTTCCGCAGTTCGCGTATAGTCGCGGTCGCGGTAGATCTCGGTCAGGCGCTTGCTGAGCGGACTGCTATAGCGGAATTGTTTGAGCAGGCGGCGCAGAAGCTCGAGCTTGGTCTGTGGGTTTGGCATGACCGGCGTGAAGACCATCATCACCAGTTTTTGATAGGGATTGTCCAAGGTTGAATTGTCAGCCAGTTGTTTCAGGCTTCTCCAATTCGCCTGTACATATTTTCGCCAGGTTGTTGACGACGTGACAAGCCCTTGATTGCGGGGCTGCCGCTCGACCTCTGCGATGCCTCTTTGCGGTCGATTCATAGTAACTAGGCTTTATTGATCCAGGGAACTTGGTAAACGCGGGCGGGCTGTCATCCAGTTTTATTCGCCGAATTGTGCCGCCTTATGGCATCGTGGAAGTTGACCGCGACTTCTCCAAAACTGGCGAGGATGGCTCCCACCAGGGGTTGATCAAAAAGCGTGAGCGCCGCAGCCGTGAGCGCGGGAGAAAACCGCAGCAGCGACTTTGCCGCGCGCATAAGGATGCGCGGATTCGGTTTTTTTTCTTTGGTCAGTTGCGTCTCGACCGTTTGCAAATCGTGCATAGCGGCTTCTTGCAGTTGCGGATTGAGATTCTCTTTCTTTATCGTATTTTCGACGTCGCGGATGCAGCGAATCATCATGTCCAGTTCTTTCGGCGTTGTTTCCACGCCGCCGACCGTCACGGTCTGGTTTGTATGCTGCGCGACATCGCCTCCCGTCTGCACATGTACCTTGCCGTCGCGCCCGGCGAAGACAACATGCCCGGTCACCGAGAGATGGTCGATCTCGATATTCAGGTCACGCCGGTAGGGTATTTCGTTCTGCAAGCTGCGTTCTCTGGAAGTCATTTTCGTCGATCCTTGGCGCCTAGTAATGGTTTCATCATATCAAGAATTGTGATTTCAAGCGAATGCCCAAATACCCAGGAGTGCTGAATTCTGTGGATATTGCAATATTTTCACCACAAAGACACAAAGGTCTTTTTCTTGAATTCTCTGTGCTCTCAGTATATGCAAGTAAGTCGTGCGAATAATTTGATGAAATATAGAAAACTACAAAATAATCGAATCCCGTAGGGGCGACCAACCTGGTCGCCCGAAACCGCGCCATCGCATCGACGGGC
>DAOULD010000166.1:0-1754 GCA_034420635.1 Anaerolineae bacterium
CCAGAATTTGGGAAAATGTCCCAGCAAGTAGTCATGCAGCGCGTCCTGATCGACACCGGCTTTCAGCGGAACGATCACCGCCAGCGGACGTTCGCCCCAGCGCTCGTTCGGCGTCGCGATCACCGCCGCTTCCAGCACATCGGGATGCGACATGAGCGTATTTTCCAGGTCCACCGAGGAGATCCATTCGCCGCCGCTTTTGACCAGATCCTTGGTACGGTCGGTGATGTTCATATACCCGTCCGCGTCGACGGTGGCGACGTCGCCGGTGCGGAACCAACCGTCGTCTGTGAAATGTTCGCGGTCTTGCTCAATCTTGTAATATCGGCTCACCACCCAAAAGCCGCGCACTTGCAGTTCGCCCATGGTTTCGCCATCCCAGGGCAGTTCTTTGCCCTCGTGATCGACGATGCGCGCCTCGACGCCAGGCACAAAGTATCCTTGCGTCGCCTTGATATCCCAGCGGCTATCATCGTCAAGCGCGTCATGCTGTGTCCCCAATTTGGAGACGCTGCCGATGGGCGACAACTCGGTCATCCCCCAGGCATGCACGACATTGACGCCCAGTTCTTTTTCGTAGGCTTCGATCAAGCCGCGCGGCATGGCCGAGCCGCCCACGATCAATTGCTCTATGCAAGAGACATCGCGCGGATTCCGACGCAACTCGTGATAAAGTCCATTCCAAATCGTCGGCACGCCGGCTGCGATGGTCACGCGTTCGGATTCGATCAACTTGGCCAGGGCATCCGGCTTGAAATGCGGTTCGGGCATGACCATTGTCGCGCCCACGTAGGTGCTGGCGTAGGGAAGCCCCCAGGCCATGGCATGGAACTGAGGCACGACCGGCATCACAACATCTCGCTCGGTCACGCCGAAGGCGACCCCCGCCAGCACGCAGAAGGTATGCAAGACCATGGCGCGATGGCTGATCAAGACGCCCTTGGGCATGCCGGTGGTGCCACTGGTATAACAGAGCGCCATCGCCATCTTTTCGTCGGTACAGCGCCAGGTATAAGACTCGCCGGCGGATGCCATCAGTTCTTCGTATTGCAGCAAATTGGGCAAGTTGATCGACTGATTTTCGCGGGCATTGAAGACCACGAAATGCCGGACTGTCTTCAATTGACGCGCGATCGGCTCCAGCAAAGGGACTAGCGATCCGTCTACAAAGATCACTTTGTCTTCGGCGTGGTTGATGATGTAGACGAGTTGATCTTGCGGCAGCCGAATATTCAAGGTGTGGCAGACCGCGCCAGCCAGCGGCACGCCGAAGTAAAGTTCCACATGTTCGAAGCTGTTCCAGGCGAAGGTGCCGACGCGATCCCCGGGGGCGATGCCCAAGGTTTCCAGCGCATTGCACAGCCGTTTGATGCGGGCGTAAAACTCGGCGTAGCTGTACTCGCGCACGGGACCATCGGGCAGCTTGGTTTTGATTGTTTTCTTAGGGTACATGCGCCTGGCATGCTCGAGGATATGATCCAATGTCAGCGGGAAATCCATCATCAGACCATGTAACATCTGACTGCTCCTTTTCGGGAATCACCTGGCGTCCGGCGCACTCAACTTTAGCACATTTTGAGGCATGACGCAGTCGACCGCGGGCGACTGGCAGGGCAATCGCTTCAAATTCTTTCTTCACCACAGAAGTAAGTGCAAGTAAGTAATGAGAATCCGAAAAAGCGACGAGGTGTAGGGGCGTTTCGCTGAAACGCCCGAAAACAGTTAGTGAAGGAACGGGCGGCACAGCGTGCCGC
>DAOULD010000167.1:0-4172 GCA_034420635.1 Anaerolineae bacterium
CATCAGTTTCATCTTTCTATACAATGCTTGGGTAGAAGTGTTACTGATGAATCTTTACCTCACTCAACATTTCGCGCAAATCAAATTGCCACAAACATGTCCCCTCCTCAGCCCATAAAGGGAGAAGGGGAGCTAACATGGCGCGAAGATTACAGTTTTCTGTGGAATCTGTATTGAGTCAGTCGCTATAATGCCTAAAGAAAAAGCGCCAAGCGTGGCGGCGCAGTTGATATCCCCCATTGCAATGGGTCACGTAGACATAGACCTCCGGAGAGATTTAGAGGGGGGGTAAATTCACATGACTAACTTGGCACTACTTAGGCGCGGCTTGGGTATCATTCAGGCGAATTTGGCTTATAATTCGATCATCTGTCTATCATTGCGAGACAAAAGGTCCTCTCGATGCAGGTCTATCTCATCCGGCACGCGCAATCGGAAAACAATGTTCTCAACGAAGAAAGCATGCACCGGCGCAAGGTGGACCCGGCGCTCACCGAAATGGGCTATCGTCAGCGAGACTTGCTCGCGGATTTCCTGGCAAGCGGGAGGGAAACAAAAGACGAGCGCTTCGAAATAAGTCAACTGTATACCAGCGCCATGTACCGCTCACTGTTGACCGCGCATCCGCTCGGTTCCGGGCTAAACTTGCAGCCGCAGGTCTGGCTCGATCTTCACGAAAAAGGGGGGATGTTCCAGCGGCGGAATGGCCGTAGCAGCGGCTTCAATGGCATGACGCGATCGGCGATTCAAAGCGAGTTTCCCGATTTTGGTCTGCCGGATGCGATTAGCGAGAGCGGCTGGTATGATGCCGAATTGGGCATGGAGCCGGAGGCACACAGCCTGTTTCGCGCGATCAAAGTAGCCACGGCGCTGAGGGAGCGCGCGCACCGCGATGAGGTGATCGCCCTGGTTTCGCACGCCGGCTTTCTTGATATCTTGCTCAAGGCGATATTCGATCAGTTGCCGTCCCGGCCTCGCACCATGCGCTACTACCACAACAATACGGCGATCACGCGGATCAACTATCAGGGTTCGCGTCCGATTTTGCATTACATGAACCGCCTGGAGCACTTGCCGCCGGATTTGCGCAGTTTTTGACAGGTCGAGACCGGGGACGTTGAGAATGAAATCGAGGACGCTTGAAGGACAAGTCGCGCTGGTAACCGGCGGTGGCGGCGGGATCGGCAGCGCGATCTGCCGGCGCTTGGCCGCGGAAGGGGCCCGAGTAATCATCACCTACCGCAGCGACGAAGCCAAGGCGCTTGCGGCCGCGGAAAGCCTGGAGGGCGGGGATCATCTCGCGCTGCATGCGCCTGTAGACGAGGGCGAGGCTTTACAGCGCTTGGCGGAAACTGTCCAAGCGCGTTACGGAGGGCTCGATATCCTGGTGAACAACGCCGGGATCACGGAAGCGGTGCCGCATCAGGATCTCGATGGTCTCGACGACGCGCTTATCGACCGCATCTTTCGGGTCAATTGGCGCGGCGCTTTCGCTTCGATCCGGGCGCTGAAACCGCTACTGATGTCGGGAGACGGCGGGGTTGTGATCAATATTTCGTCGATTGCCGGGCGCACAGGCGTCGGCAGCAATGTGGCTTATTGCGCCAGCAAAGCGGCCATGGACAGCATGACGCGGTCGCTGGCTCGCGCCCTGGCGCCGCAGATCCGGGTGCTGTCGGTATCGCCGGGCTGGGTTAATGGCGAATATGCGCGACGAATGCCGCGCGAATTGCTGGCCGAGCAGGAAGCCAAGACGCCTTTAGCACGGATCGCCGAGGCGGAAGATGTCGCGGAAGCGGTTTATGCCGCTATCGCCCATCTGCGCTTCAGCACCGGTGACATCATTCCGGTCGATGGCGGGCGACCCCTGGGATGATAATTGGAAACAGGGGTCGTGAAAACGTAGACAGGACCCAAGCGCGGGTTCAATACGAGAAATTCACCACAGAGGCACAGAGAGCACAGAGAATTCAGGAATAACATCTTTGAGATCTTTGTATCTTTGTGGTGAGAATATCGCTATATCTACAGAATTCACCACTCTCTCGGATCGTCCGAGGCTTCCAAGACTATGGAGGTCAAGGTGAAGGCATTTGAGCCGGATGCCGTCGGGATCGTGACCGGTTGCCCCGCTTCAAAAAAGTAGACTTCAATGACGATTCGGTATTCGCCACCCGACCAGCGTTGGGTCGATTCCAGTTCATGAGGGGAGAAAATCACTTCCTCAATATGCCAGTTGCTGGTCGGCCGCAAATTCAATTGTGGTTGGCTATCGCGCTGCGCGACGATCAAGTCATTTTCATCCAAGAGCTTGACCGACACCGTATAGTCCCGATTCAGTTGTTTCGTGGTTTGCCAAATGAGATCGACCCTTAAGGGCTTTTCCACGACCTTCGCGGCTTTGAGCAGCATATCGTTGTCGAATTGAACCAGTGGCGGGTCATCAGCAAATCGATCATAGCGATAGACGCGCATGTCAATTCTGCCCGATGCGCCGCCATCGTGCGCATGAAGGAAATCCGCCGTCCGAGCGAATCCCAACTCGCGCAACCAATTGAAGGCGCTGGGGTCATTGGACCAATGCATCAGCCATACCGTAGCAAAGCGATCCAGCAATTGCGGCAACCAGCTTTCATAAGTTTCCGGGTAGAAATCGCGCTGGATCTTCAAGGACTCGTATCGGGCGCCGTCCGGCAGCAGCTTCCCGCCCGGCATCTCTCGATTCAAGTAATAGCCGAGTTGATAGTCGCCACCGGCGATATCCGTCAGCACCAGATCGCCGGAGAGGGCATAACGCGCGGTCAAATCAGCGACTTCGCGCCATTTCGGCTTGACGCGATAGAAATCTACTTGGGACAAGCCGTAGACCAGCAGCGCGATGATTAGCAGGTTGCGAATCGGCTGGCGGACATTGCTCAGTCCCAAAGCAAGCAGCAAGGCGATGGCCGGTGTCCATAGCGTCAAACGGCGCGGCTGCAAAAAAGGCAGGAACTCGTTGGCGATGAGGGTCAAGGCGAAGGGTAGGACCAGCCAAAGCAAGAGCAGCCAACTAACGCGTTCCCAGCGCAGGCGATACAGTTGTTCGCGACCGTAGAGCACGGTGAAGAAACCCAAGAGCAGGAGCGCAAGAACAAGCGCCCATTGCTCGGTGAAGAATTTGACCTGAATATCTCGAATGACGGCGGGGGACAAATCGACCGACCAATTGGCGCCGCTGTTGCCGACTTGCTTCGTCCCAACCAGCAGCAGCCAGGGCGACAGCGCCAGCGCGGCAATGACCAGACCGGCTAAAGCCCGCCTGCGCTGCGCGCCGCGAAGACAGATCAGCGCGTAGAGGCCCTGGGCGACGCCGGCAAAAGCCGTGATGTAGTGGGTGTAAACCATAAGCACGGTGGCAAGAATCCAGGACAGGCCGGCGGATCTTCGCGATTGACGTATCCAGCGCAGGAAGAAAAACATGCTGCAAGTCACGAGAAAGACCAGCCAGGTGTAGTGCCGCGCCTCAGCAGCCAGGAAATTTTCGGCATCAGCCAGCGCCAGCATCAACATGGCAAGACAGGGCGCGCTATGGCTCTGTCCGCGCGCGGCGGGCGCTCTTTGCGCCATCAGCTCCCGCGTCAATTGAAAAATCAGCGCAAGACTGAGCATGGAGGGCAGCACGGAGAACCAGCGCAGCGCCAACTCGCTATGACCGGCGACTTCGCTCCACACGCGCAGCGCGGCGAAATAGAGCGGCGGATGCGTATCGCGCGCCAGCGATGTCAGGAGATCCGGGAAATGGGCGTGATAAAAGGCGTAACCTTCGTCCACCCAGAAGCTCTGCTCGGTGATATGGAGAATGCGACCCGCAGCGCCTAGCAGCAAAATGAGCGTGATGATCGCCCAGCGCTTGAGTGAAAACATCTTCGCGTAGATATCCCGCTATGCGTTAACGGAAATATTCTAGCAAGGATTCGACAGGAGTGGTGAAAATCGTGGATTTCCCTGTATGCGAGCTCAATATGGGGGATTCACCATAGAGGCGCAGAGTTCACAGAGGGGTATGTTTCAGGGCAATCACTTCAAAATCATAGTCCATCAATATATCGCCAATTCAAACCAAAATATAACCACAGAGGCACAGAGGGCACAGAGAAAAGTCATTCTAAATGAAAATTGCGCGCTTTTTTCTA
>DAOULD010000168.1:0-13153 GCA_034420635.1 Anaerolineae bacterium
AACAGCAGCTATCGACACTTGCAACATCAGAATACGCGCGTTGACACAACATCGAAACGAGCTTCCCCCCATTGCAATGGGGGGATTGAGGGGGGTAGACCGAAGGCGGGCGCAAATCTGAGAGTAGCGGACAAGCCTTACAGATTTCGACGTGACTGTAGATGGAGTTTGGCAGGATTGTAAAATAAGGAGATGACTATGACTTATCGCGTTCATTGGATGAATACGGGGGAGATTGAGGTCAGCTTGGGAGTCAGCTTGCTGGGCAATGGGTACAATCCGCATGTGCCCGGCGGCCAGGTGCTCCCTTATGGATATCGCGAAAGTTTCGAGCGCCCGGACGGAACGATGGGTACGGGCACAATGGTGCCGATTCCTTTCTACTACATTGAGGGGACCAAGAAAAAAATCATCATCGATACCGGCACCAATATCGAAACCTGCCGGGAAGGCGAAAAGCTCACAGAAGCCTATGGCGGCAGACAATACTGGTACCACAGTGAAGAACAAGACGCTCGCGCCCAATTGAGCCGCTTGGGCGTGACGCCGGAAGAAGTCGATATTGTCATCATGACGCACCTGCACCTGGACCATATCGGCAATACCACGCTCTTCCCCAACGCGCGTTTCATCGTACAGCGGGACGAGTTAGCCTGGTTCATGGCGCCGCCGGTCGCCAGCGCCTTTTACTATCCGGAATTGCGGCATTACTTGCTTGATGTGATGGACCAGGTAGACTGCATTGAAGGTGATATGCAGGTGGAACCGGGACTCGATTTGGTGCTGGTCGGCGGGCATACGCCGGGCAGCATGGTGGTAGTGATCGAAACTTCGGGCGGCAAAGTCGCTCTGGTGGGCGATTTTTACTATAACTACGTCAACATGGAGCTGGATTGGCCGCCCGGCGCTTACTGGGATCTGGGGCAGTGGCTGCGCAATTCGCTACGAATCAAGAGCTTGGCCGACATCGTCATACCCAATCACGATTACCGTTACATGGAGCTGTATCCCGACAACATCATCGAATGAAGTGATGCTGTACCTTCTTGGCGGATCGCGGATTTCCGCGCCCTGTATCCAGATTGTGATTGCCATCAATCGCTAAAGCTTGTCGTTTTCGCCTCAAATTTCTACGCTGTGATGATCGCTGCTCTGTGGCAAAATACACACATTTCCCGCGACCGCAAGGAGCAGCGACAGTGGCAATCAAAACAGGGGGCGAAGCAGTCGTCGAAGCCTTGATCGCGCAGGGTATAGACACGCTCTTCGGCTTGCCCGGCATCCAGAACGACTGGCTTTACAACGCGCTATTCGACAAGCGCGACCAGATCAAAGTCATCCACACGCGCCACGAGCAGGGCACGTCCTACATGGCGCTGGGCTATGCCCAGGCGACGGGCGAACCGGCTGTTTTCAACGTGGTGCCGGGACCCGGCATTCTAAACGCCTCGGCCGGACTGGCCACAGCCTACTCGCTCAACGCCAAAGTCCTCTGCCTGACGGGCCAAATCCACAGCGCCAATATCGGCAAGGGCAAAGGCGACCTGCACGAGATCCCGCAGCAATCCGAAATCTTGCGCGGATTGAGCAAGTGGTCGGATCTGGTTTTGCATCCCGCCGATGCCGGGCGCAAAGTGGCGGGGGCATTCTACGAGATGAACTCGGGACGTCCGCGGCCAGCCGCATTGGAAGCGCCTCCGGATATATTGAAGATGCGCGCCGAAGTGCCCGATGAGGCGCCGGTTTGGCAGCCCTTCTACCCGCCGGTTGACAGTGGCGCCGTCGAAACGGCGGGAAAATGGCTGGGACAAGCGGAACATCCCATGATCTTCGTCGGCGGCGGCGCGCAGGGCGTCAGCGCCGAGGTCAGGCAACTGGCGGAAGTATTACAAGCGCCGGTGGTCGCCTATCGCACTGGCCACGGGGTGCTCGACAGTCGCCACTATCTCAGCTTGAAGAGCCCGGAATCTCACGAATATTACAAGAAGACGGATGCTGTGCTGGCGGTCGGCACGCATATGCGTATTCCCTTGAGCCGCTGGGGCAGCGACGAGAACATGAAAGTCATCCGTATCGATGTCGACAACGATGCCATGCGCCGTATTCAGAAACCTGATCTGCCAATCGTGGCGCGGACGGAGGATGCGCTGCCGCCTTTGATAAACGCGGTCGACAGGTTCAACCGAAAACGGGAAGCGCGCGAAGCGGAAATGCTGGCGCTCAAAGCGACATGGCGGGAAACCATCGCCTTCCTCGAGCCGCAGAATACCTATCTGAGAATCCTGCGCGAGGAACTGGACGAAGACGGCATCTTCGTCGACGAACTGACGCAGGTCGGTTACGCGGCGCGCATCAGTTTCCCCGTCTATAAACCACGCAGCTTCATCAGCAGCGGCTACCAAGGGACCCTGGGCTACGGTTTCCCGACCGCATTGGGCGCCAAAGTAGCGAAGCCGGATGCGCCGGTGCTTTCGATCGCGGGCGATGGCGGATTCATGTTCACGGTGCAGGAACTGGCGACCGCCGTTCAGCACAAGATCCCGCTGGTGACCATCGTTTTCAACAACGACGCCTACGGCAATGTGCGGACGATGCAGATCCGCGACTATGACGAGCGCGTGATCGCGACAGATCTGCTCAATCCCGACTTCGTCAAGCTGGCGGAGTCCTTCGGAGCCAACGCCTTCCGCGCGGAAACGGAGGATGAACTGCGGCGAGCGCTGCGCTATGGTTTCGCCAGTGACTTGCCGACGCTCATCGATGTGCCGATCGGCGAGACGCCCAGCATGGATCGCCTGCGCGATCAAGGACCCATTCGCCCGCCAAGGCGCCAATAAGCCGCGCATATGCCACGGACCATCCTGCCCGAGAAATCGCAGATCTATCGCTGCTTTGTTGATCTGATCCGCAGCGCGGATCGCGTCTTTTTCGCCGGATTGCCCGGCGTCGGCAAAAGTTTGCTGCTGCAGCAACTGACGCTGATGGCGCTCGAAGCCGGACGGGGCGCGCATCTCATTCAATGGGATACGGCGCGGCAGCCCTTCGAGTCGCCCCGATTTCCGCTGGAGCGGGGCGCGACGCATCCGATGGTGATCAAGGCGGTGGGAACCTGGCTGCGGGGGGCGCTCCCCGAGTGGGACAAAGCGCATTCACAAACGGGCGCCATCTTGATCGGCGAAGTGCCGCTGATCGGCGGCCGCTTCATGGAAATCGTCCGCCCCGCTAACGATGAAGCCGAACTGCTGCTCGCCGACGAACGCACTCAATTCGTCTTGCCTGTGCCCTCGCGGGAGGTGCGCGCCCTCATCGAGGCGCGGCGCGAAGCGTCAATCGCCAATCCAGCGCACGAAAACGAATCGCAGGACGCGCCGCCCGATCTGCTGCGCGCGCTCTGGCGGGATCTGTTTCAGGTAGCCGCGCAACTGGGCATTGTCGAAACCTCCGCAAATGACCAGCTTTATTCGCCGGAGATCTACGAGGCGACGTATCGCCACCTGTTGCGTCATCGACGGCTGCGCGTTCTCTCAATTGACCAGCCGTTGCGTCCGGTCGCTTCGGTCTACGATTTCGACGCGGCACTGCCGCAATTGATCCCCGATCGCAAGGGAGCGCAGGCTCTGCTACGGGAAATAGAGGCGACAACGACACGGGCGCAGTTACAGCGTGACGCCGCCGCCTGGTACAAGCTTTGAGCCTAGCGTTTAGGCTCGGTCCTCCGGAATTACGGCGAAGACATCAATCTCGAAATCGGCATAGGGCTTGCCCAGCGCTTTGACAACGACGCCGGTCGAGCAGGGATGGACATCCGGCATATGTTTTGCCAGCACCGGATAGACCAGGTCGCGGTAACTGATATCGGTGACGTAGGTGGTGATCTTGCAGATATCTTCCATGCGCGCCCCGGCCGCCTCGAGGATGATCTTGACGTTTTTCATGGCGTTGTCCGCCTGCGCCGCTGGATCGCCCTCGCCCACGAAGGACGCGTTGTCCATCGTCAAGCCGGTCTGACCTTCGACGAATACCAGATTGCCGGCGCGCACCGCTTTGCAGGTGCGGTAGTCGATATCGGGGAAGATATTGCCACCCTTGCTGCTTTTGGGGAGAATCCGCTGATGAGCCATTTGGCGCCTCCATACGATTCGGCTGACAGTTTATCGAGGGTAACACAGGCAAGAATCAATCGGCAACGAAACTGCCTTGGGGACCAGTGCAATCGTATCAAAATCATAGTTCATCAATATATCAGCAATTCAAACCAAAATATAAGCACAGAGGCACAGAGAAAAGTCATTCAAAATGAAAATTGCGCGCTTTTTTCTACAAATGGTCTTCAGTGACAAGTCAGAGTAGAACCGAGTAAGTCATACAAAAAATTAGGAGCCTGTAGGGGCGGCTCGCTGAGCCGCCCGTCGTCATATTTTCTTGCCCGATGATGTCACTCATGCATTGATTTTCGGGCGTTTCAGCGAAACGCCCCTACAGTTCTCGATTATTTTGTGGCTGTTTATACTTCATCAACTTTTTCGCATAATTTACTTGCATTTACTTCTGTGTTCTTCGCGTCTTTGTGGTGAAAAAAATAATTTGAAGCGATTGCCCTGCGTTGGAGACCAGGGCAATCCGGCGTATCGCTAACGCCTTGGCCGCGGATTGGCTATAATCTGCGCGAGTGCCGCTGAAGAGGGGACCGATTCATGAAAGCGCGACGACGTTACGCGATTGTGGGGGCTGGATCACGCGCGGGCATGTACGTGAGCGCGACGACAAAGACCTTTGCGGACCGCGCTCAACTCGTTGGCATGTGCGACCTCAGCCAGACGCGCATGAGCTGGTACAACCGGCAACTGCGGCGGAAGGGCGCGAGTCCCGTGCCCGCTTATCACGCCGAGAACTTCGACGCCATGATCGCCGAAACCAGACCGGATACGGTGATCGTGACCACGATGGATTCCTGGCATCATCATTACATTGTGCGGGCGATGGAAGCGGGCTGCGATGTCATATGCGAAAAGCCGCTGACCACAACGCTGGACAAGTTAAGGTCTATATACGACACGATCGATCGAACGGGCCGCTCCCTGCGCGTGACATTCAATTACCGTTATGCGCCGGCTTTCACCCGTTTCCGTCAACTGGTCATGGAAGGAGCCGTCGGGCAGCCGCTGGCGGTCGATTTTTCCTGGGTACTGGATACCAGCCATGGCGCCGACTACTTCCGGCGTTGGCATCGCGAGAAAGAAAACAGCGGCGGATTGCTGGTTCACAAGGCGACGCACCACTTCGACCTGGTCAACTGGTGGATTGATTCTTATCCCCAGCGCGTCTTCGCCCTGGGCGAACTCAAGTTTTATGGCGAGGCGAACGCCTCGGCGCGGGGCGAGCAATACAGCTATGCGCGCTATACCGGCGCCGGGGCGGCGCGGGACGATCCCTTCGCCCTGTTCCTGGACCGGAAGGCGGCTTTTAAGGGTCTGTACCTGGATGCAGAAGAAGAGACGGGTTACATCCGCGACCGAAATGTCTTTGGCGAAGCGATCAGCGCTGAAGATACCATGGCGGTCACGGCGCGTTATCAGAATGGCGTATTGCTGTCTTATTGCCTGGTCGCCTACGCGCCCTGGGAAGGCTTGCGCGTCGCCATCACCGGCAGTCGCGGACGCATCGAATTGGATGTCACCGAGAATGTGACGCACTTGAAAGCGGAGAGCGAATCGGCCGCAGCCAGCAAGGGTCCTTTCAAGCGGACACGGATCCGCGCCTTTCCCATGTTCGGCGAGCCCTACGAGGTGAAAGCGCCGGCGGGGCTGGGCGGGCATGGCGGCGCCGATCCGCTGATGCTCGAGGATATATTCGCGGAGGAGGCGCCGCCCGATTCCTATCGACGGGCGGCGTCGCACATCGACGGGGCGGCGTCGATTCTGGTCGGCATCGCGGCGAACATGTCGATCGAAAGCGGCGCGATGATCGAGATCGATGACTTGTTCGATCTGTCTACAAACCCGGTATCGGACTGACGCGCCGAGGGCGGGGCGGGGCGCTCCTCACGAAGATTCAGGGATAAAGTACGCTCAACGATAGCGCGAGTCCGCGCCGACGCCCCACATATCGGGGTCGGGACCGAGCTTCGCTTTGAGATCGGCTGTGGCTTCATCCAGGCGTGCCATAGTCTCCGCCGAGAGCGACAAGCTCCCCGCGATCAGGTTGCTGTTGACCTGTTCCCGGTTGCGCGCGCCCGCCAGCACCGAGGTCACGGCCGGTTTGTGCAGCAGCCAAGCCAGCGCCACATGCACCATCGCTTGATTGATGTCGGCGCAAATTTCGCGAATAGCGTCGACCGCTGCGAATGTCTCTTTTTCGAAACCGGACGTCCCATGTCGGGAATCGCGCCGGTCGCCGCGGAAGTGCCGCGTGCGCGTGCGGGAGTAGGGCATCTCGTCGGCGTCTCGATATCTGCCCGTCAGCAGCGCCTGATTGAGCGGGCTGTAGGGCAGGATGCTGACGTTCTCTGCGGCGCATTGCGGCTGAATCTCGAATTCGATGGCGCGCCACAAGAGACTGTAAGGCAACTGATTGGCGTCGTAGCGCCCGTATTGCAACATGTCCGGCATGTCAAGCGCCCCGAAGTTGCTGACCCCGATGGCGCGGATCTTGCCCGCGCTCTGAAGCGCCAACAGGGTATCCATCGTGTCTTCAAAGGGAACGTCACGGCTGGGCCAATGTACCTGATACAGATCGATGTAGTCGGTACCCAGGCGCTCCAGGCTGCGCTCGCAGGCGGCGCGGATAGCGCCCGGCGCCAAATTTTTCTGGCTGACTTTGCTGGCGATGATGGCTTGCTCGCGCCGGTCCTTCAGGGCGCGCCCCAGCATTTGCTCGGAATAGCCATCGCCATAGCCCTCGGCGGTGTCAAAGAGATTGATGCCGACATCCAGCGCGCAATGAACGGCGTCGAGGGTGTCGGCTTCGTCTTGCCCTCCCCAATAGTCGCCGCCGACGATGCCCCAAAAGCCGACGCCGATTGGCGAGACCATCAGCAAGCTGTTTCCCAGTTGTCGCAATTGCATGAAGCGGGTCCTTTCCCGAGTGGCTAATGAGCGCCGAGTTCATCTTCCGCGCGTTCGATCAAGGCGCGCATATATGCTATGGCATAAGCCGTGCCCGCGCCAAGATGGAAATCGCCGGCGAATTCCGGACTGTGATCGAGGATCATCGTGCCGTCGTATCCCGAAGCCACGAAGGCTTTCATCGCCCCGTACATATCGAAATAGCCGTTGTCCAGGAAGGTCTCTGTGAAGACGGGCTGCGGCGCGCTGACGTTGCGAAAATGCGCGATGAAGATACGCCCTTCGGCAGCGAAGTCATGGATTGATCCCAGCATATCACCAAAGTCCTCCCCGCCTTCGAGCCAGCAGCCGGTGCAAAATTCCATGCCGAGCATGGGGCTATCGGCGATGGCGAAGGCGCGCTCGTAGCGCGCGCGGCTGTTGATCAAACAGGGGATGCCGCCCAGCGCATTAGTTGGCGGGTCGTTGGGGTGCATCGAAAGTCGCACGCCGCTCGCTTCGGCGACCGGAATGACCGCGCGCATGAAGTATGCGAAGTTGGACCACAATTCCTCCAGACTGTATGCACGTTCGTGAGTGAAGGCTTGCGTTTTGAGTTGCTCCAGATCGACATGACGCGCTTTGGCGAAGCGGCTTTGCTTTGGCGCCGAACTCCAGACCTGGTCAGGCTCCCAGGTGAAGGTAGTTGTTCCGATGCCGGCGCGACCGAGGTCGCGCAGCATTTGCGCGAAGCGGGCGATATCGTCGTCGCGGCCCGGCAAGCCCAGATGAATGTGCGCGGATTTCCCCAGATTGAGATTGCCGACGTTGTAGAGCGTGAGACCGGCGCCGGCGACGCGGTCGAACAGCGACGCCATGTAGTCGTAATTCGTGAGTTCGTCGGGCAGCCAGGTGTAACAATGACTAAGACCCAGTTGGCGCAAGAAGATCAATTCGTCGTCGCTCGGCCGCGGATTGATCCAAGCCGAAAGTTTGATTTGCGATTGCACTTGCGTTTCTGCGCGCCCTAAACGTGTCATGTACGCCGCATCTGGACTACATGAAGTGATTCTCAAGATTATATGCGGATATGATTGCCCGCCCAAGCCCGCCTTTGTCAGGCGCAACCTACGCTGGCAGACTTGTGCCGATGCGATACAATCAAGCGCTGTCGAAACTACACTTACTAACGGACCATCACATGCAAAATCGCTATTTCGCTTCAGATCCGGCGCAGAAGCGAGTCGCGGTCGAACTTTACCAGAGCGTCAAGGATCTCCCGCTGATTTGCCCGCACGGTCATGTCGATCCGAGGTTATTCGCCGATCCGGATTATCAGTTCGGCAGCCCGGTCGACCTGCTGATTATCCCGGATCACTATATCTTTCGCATGTTGTACTCGCAGGGCATTTCACTGGAAGCGCTTGGTATTCCTGCTTTGGATGGAGAGCCGACAAGAAGCGATCACCGGGACATCTGGCAGTTGGTATGCGACCATTGGCATTTGTTCCGCGCCACGCCAACCGGCATCTGGATCCGCGATGAACTCGCGGATGTCTTCGGCATCGATCTCAAGATCAATAGCGCCAACGCCGGGGCGATTTACGACGAAATCGCGGCCAGGCTCAAGAGCGAAGCCTTTCGGCCGCGCGCGCTCTACGAGCGCTTCAATATCGAAGCGCTGGCGACCACAGACGCGGCGACCGACAGGCTCGATCACCATCAGGCGATTCTGGATTCCGGTTGGCCGGGGCGCATCATCCCGACCTTTCGTCCCGACGCCGTGATCGCGATCGATCAAGGGGACTGGGCGGGAAACATCGCGTTGCTGAGCGATGTATCCGGCACCGCGATCGGCGACTACGGCGGCTATATCCGGGCGCTGGAGGAACGGCGCGAGCATTTCAAGGCAATGGGCGCCACAGCGACCGACCACGCCGCCTTGACCGCTTACACCAAAGCGTTGAGCCCTGCCGAGGCCGACGCGATTTTCCAGCGCGCGCTAAAAGGCGAAGCTTCGGCAAAGGACGCGGTGCGCTTCAGCGGTCATATGTTGATTGAAATGGCGCGCATGAGCAGCGAAGACGGCTTGGTAATGCAGCTGCACGTCGGATCGTATCGCAATCACAATCCCGCCGTTCATGAGCGCTTTGGACGGGACATGGGCGCGGATATCCCCATCCGCAGCGAATTCACCAAGAATCTCAAACCGCTCCTGGATCGTTTTGGCAATCAGCCCGACATGACCTTGATCTTGTTCAATCTCGACGAGACCGCCTATAGCCGCGAACTGGCGCCGCTGGCGGGCCATTATCCGATCTTGCGCCTGGGCCCGCCCTGGTGGTTCTTTGATAGCTGGTTGGGCATGACGCGCTTTCTCGACGATGTTGTGGAGACGGCCGGGATATACAACACGGCGGGCTTCAATGACGATACCCGCGCCTATCCGTCGATACCCGCGCGGCATGATGTCTGGCGGCGCGTCTGCGCGAACTGGTTAGCCGGGCAGCAAGTTCGCGGCTTCATCGACGAAGAAGACGCGCGCGAGATGATCCGCGCCCTGGCTTATGATTTGGCGAAACAGACTTACCGACTGGACGGATGAATATGGCCAAGAGATTGAGTTCGGAAGCGGCGAATGTAGCGCGAATGTACCCGGAAAGGATCGTTCAATTCGGCGGCGGCAACTTTTTGCGCGGTTTTGTCGATTGGGTCGTGGATATCCTCAACGAAGAAACAGACTTTTGCAGCGGCATCGCTTTGGTAAAGGCGACGCCGGGATCTTATGCGGATCTGGATGCGCAAGATTGCTTGTTCACCACCTATCTTCATGGGGTTCGCGACGGGGTCTTTGCAGAAGAGACGCGGCTCATCAGTTCAGTGAATCGCACTGTCTACCCGTACCAAAACTTCGCGGCTTACCTGGAGCTCGCGCGGCAGGACCCGATCCGTTTCATCTTCTCCAATACCACGGAATCGGGGATCGCCTTTTCGGAAGATGACAGGTTAAACGACGAGCCTCCCGCGACATTTCCCGCGAAGCTGGCGCGCCTGCTTTATGAACGCTACTTGCATTTTGAGGCCGATGCCGAAAAAGGCTGCATCATCATCCCCACCGAATTGATTGAGGACAACGCGGCGCGCTTGCGAGAAATCATCTTGCAATACGCACGGCTATGGAGCCTGGATGCGGGATTCGGCGACTGGATCATGCGGCACAACATGTTTTGCAATACGCTGGTGGACCGCATCATTCCCGGTTATCCAGAGGCCGATGCCGAGCGCATCTTCGCAGAACTGGGTTACGAAGATCGCTTGCTGGTCGCGGGCGAGACCTACCACAGTTGGATCATTGAAGCGCCCCAGCGCCTGCTGGACGAGTTTCCGGTCAATCACACGCGGACGCCGCTCAATGTCAAGATTGTGGACGATGCCGCGCCCTATCGCAGGATCAAAGTGCGGCTATTGAACGGCGCGCATAGCTCGATGGTGCCGATCGGTCTTTTGCTGGGCATCGAATCAGTGCGCGAAGCGATGGAGCACGATGCGCTGGGATCTTTCCTTGAAGACTTGATCTATGAAGAAGTTATCCCTTCCGTTAGCGACATTTCGCAAGAGGAATTAAAAGATTTCGCCCGCGATGTCTTTGATCGCTTCCGCAATCCGCATATTCATCACCTTTTGCTGACCATCTCGCTCAACAGTTCCTCCAAGGTCAAGGAGCGGATAGTGCCTTCGATACTTGATTATCTCGAAGGGCGCGGCGAATTGCCAGCGCGGCTGGCGCTGGCTCTGGCGGCATTTATACGTCTATACAAGGGCGAGTGGGAAGGGGAAATGACCCCGCTCAAGGACGACCCGGGGGTGCTGGATTGGTTCCGTCAGACTTGGTCGGAGGCGGATTCCCTTGACGATTTGACCGAGACTGTCCTGGCGAACACGGCGCTCTGGGACCGCGATCTATCGCAAATACCCGGCTTGGTCGACCGCGTGAGCGAGAACCTGCGCGCCATTGAGGCGGGTCAATTGCTGGCGCTGCTATGAGTGATCTCTCCCCCGATTTAATCACCGTCGGTCGCGTGTCCATGGATCTGTTCGCGCGCGACATCGGCGCGGAATTCCAGGATATCACGTCCTTCGAGACCGGCGTCGGCGGCAGCCCGGTCAATATCGCCATCGGCGCCAGTCGCCTGGGATTGACTGCGATTGCGCTCACAGCCGTCGGCGATGACGAAGTCGGGCGCTTTGTACGACGCTACCTGCGGAAGGAAGGCGTTATCACCGATTTCATTCCGGTCAAGCCGAGAACGAGGACGGGCATGGCGGTTGTGGGCGTGCAGCCGCCGGACCGTTTCCCCCTGCTGTTCTATCGCGAGAACCCGGCAGATATTCATCTAGGCATCGACGAAGCCGCAGCGCTGCCGCTGTCGCGCGCTCGAGCCATATCCTTGTCGGGCACGGCGCTCAGCCGCGGCAGCACCCACGATGTCAGCCTGTATCTGGCGGAACGCGCGCGCGCATCGGGATTGACGACTTTCATCGACCTCGATTTGCGTCCCGATCAATGGCCTCAGCCTTTGTCATTTGGCTTGCGCATGCGCCGCATCTTGCCGCTCTGCGATGTCATCATCGGCACCGAAGAAGAATTCTTCGCCGCGCTGGCGCCGCGGCCCGAGTCGATTATGGCGGGCGGAAAGGTCAGCGGCGCCTCAGCGGCGGAATTGCAGGGATTGCTGCGCGAGTTCCGCGAAGAAAGCGGCGCCACATTGGTGCTGAAACAAGGCGACAAGGGCGTGATGCTCTATGAAGGCGAGAACACGGGCGCGATCGCCGGTTTCCCGGTCGAGATTACCAATACAGTTGGCGCGGGCGATGGATTCGCCAGCGGTTTAATCTACGGCTGGGCGCAAGGCTGGGCTTGGGAACGAGCGGCGCGCTTCGCCAATGCCTGTGGCGCGATCGTCGTCAGCCGTCACGGCTGCGCGCGGGCTTTGCCCACCCTGCATGAAGTGGAAGCATTCCTGGAGACGCAGCACTGAATTGAGGATGGATTAGCGATGAATCACCATTTGAAGTCGAACTACGATGAAATGATCGTTTTGGACGTCACGCCGGAATCGGCCGGATGGGAGTATCTGTCATTTCGCGTCATCAAGATTCGGGCAAACCAGGTATACATGCACAGCACCGAGGACACTGAACTGGCGCTTGTGCCCTTGGCGGGGGGCGGCGAAGTTCGCAGCAACGGCGGGGAGTTCAAGTTGTCGCGGGCCGGCGTCTTTTCCGCAAAGCCCGCCGTTCTCTATTTGCCGCCCGGCACGGAGTTCGGCGTTACAACGGAGAACAGTTTTGAATTTGCGGTTGGCGCGGCACCGGCCGCGGGCAAGTACCCGGCTCGCCTGTTTTCCGCAGACGAGATTCGCAGCGAGGTCCGCGGGGGCGGCGCGGCGCGCAGGCAGGTTAACCACATCTTGTCGCATCCCATGCCGGCGGAACGTCTCATTCTTTTCGAGGTCTATGTGCCCGGGGGCGCCTGGTCGGGTTATCCGCCCCACTGCCATGATGGCTACGGCGGCTCTGAACATTTGGACGAGACTTATTACTTCCGCACGGACCCGGCAAACGGCGTCGCATTGCACCGCAACTATCGGCGCGATGTGGATTTCGACGAGATCTTCCCCGTCCGGGATACCGACCTGGTGCTGGTCACGCAGGGTTTCCACTCGACCGCGGCGGCGCCGGGCTCCAACCTGTATTTTCTGAACTATCTGGCGGGCGAACTGATCGACGACGCCAGGAAAACGCCGCCTTATGACGATCCCGATTATGCCTGGCTGAAGGACAATTACAGCGCCAATCTGATGCGCTTGCCGCTGCCTTTTGGGTAGGGGATCAGGGCAATCGCTTCAAATTATTTTTCACCACAAAGACACGAAGGGCACAAAGTTTAAGTTTTATTACAAGGCAAAACTCCTCAGTAAGCACAAGTAAATCATACAACGAAATAAGCCGCGTGTAGGGGCGACATATTATGTCGCCCGTCGATGCGATGGCGCGGTTTCGGGCGACCAGGTTGGTCGCCCCTACGGGATTCGATTATTTTGTAGTTT
>DAOULD010000169.1:0-23101 GCA_034420635.1 Anaerolineae bacterium
TGCGCGATTCCCTTCGTCTATATGATTTCAGCGAGTTTCCGCCGCGAGGGCGATCTTTATAAGCTGCCGGTGACGGTCTATCCGCGCGAGTGGACCATGCACAATTTCCACACGCTCTTCGATAAAACGGAATATGTGCGCTGGTGCGGCAATACCATCTTCACCGCCAGCATACGCACGGTCCTCGGCGTCTATTTGGCCCCTTTGGCCGGCGCCGCCTTCGCCAAATACGAGTTTCGTTTCAAGCGCTTCTTTTTCTTCCTGGTGCTGGCGACTTTGACCCTGCCCTTCCACATGCTGCTGATACCGCTCTTCCTATTGATGCGCGATTTCGGCTGGGTGGACAATTATCTCGCGATTATCGTGCCCGGTATGGTTAACGTCTTCAATATCTTCCTCATGCGCCAATATATTGAGTCGGTGCCCGATGAATTGATGGACGCGGCTCGCATCGACGGCGCGTCGGAATTCGGCATGTTCCACCGCATCATCCTGCCGCTAGTGCGCCCCGCCCTCGGCGTGGTCGGCATCCTCACCTTCGTCTGGACCTGGAACGATTTCCTCTGGCCCCTCGTCGTCCTGCACGATGACGCGAAGTACCTGCTCTCCAACGGCATCGCCACAATGGATGGACCTTATGAAGTCGAGACCGGCGCGATCATGGCCGGCTCCTTCCTCGCCACCCTGCCCATAATCATCATCTTCATCTTGATGCAACGGCAGATCATCGCCGGCCTCACGCAAGGGGCGATCCGCGGTTGAAAAGACAATCCCCCTCGCGTTCGTTCCCCCCTCAATCCCCCCGCGTCACGGGGGGCGGAATCCCCAATGCATTGGGGGGAGACTCGGTTCCTCGCCTCGTCTTTCAGCCGGATACTTCTCTCAGCTTGCGGCGCGGCATCAATCTGATCGTCGACGCGGTGCGCCCGACTCTCGGTCCGGTCACGCGGACGGTCGCTGTCAGTCAAGCGCTGGACAACCAACCACCCGAACTGCTGGACAAGGGGGGCTTGATCGCGCGGCGCATCAGCGATTTGCCCGATCCCGACGCCGATATGGGCGCCATGCTGCTGCGGCAGATGCTCTGGCAGTTGTACGAAGACTGCGGTGATGGCACGGCGACCGCGGCGGTCATTTTCCAGTCGATCTACAACGAGGGACTGAAATATATCGCCGCCGGGGGGAACGCCATGCGTCTGCGTCAGTGTCTCGGGGAATGCCTCGATGCCGCGCTGAGTTCGCTCGCGGAGATGAAAACGCCGGTTGCCGGGCGCAAACAACTGGCGCAACTCGCCGAGTGCATCTGCCACGACCGCGAACTGGCGGAGAAGCTGGGCGAGATCTTCGACTTCATCGGCGAGCATGGTCAGCTTGATGTGCGGCGCGGGCATACGCGATCAATTGAGCGCGACTACATGAAGGGCATGTACTGGAAGCGCGGCGCTGTCTCCCGCGCGATGCTGCGCGGCGGTAAAGAACCGGATCGCATCGTCATGAACGACGCCGCGGTACTGCTCAGCGATCTCGATATCGAAAATCCGGAAGACCTGCTGCCCGTGATCAATATGCTCATGCGGTCGGGCGCCAAGTCGCTGCTCCTGGTCGGTGAAAAATTTTCCGAAGCGGTTATCAATTTCATCCTCAACAACAAGAAGCCGGAGAAATTCCGCATCGTGGCGGTCAAGACGCCGGGCGGCACCGATGAGCAGCGGCGGGCGCATCTGAGCGACATGGCGGTGATCACCGGCGCGATTCCGCTCTTCAAAGCGGCGGGCGATAAGTTGGCGACCGCGCTGGAGCGTCCGCGCCCCCACCCTAAATCCCTCCCCCATGAAGAGGGAGGGACTTCAACCCTGCGAAATCCATCGCTAAATTCACCTTCCCGCATTTTGGGGGAAAGATCCAGGGGATGGGGGCGTGCCGCGCGCTCCAGCTACTTCGGACAGACGAAGCAGGTCTGGGTCGAGCGGACGATGTTCGGCCTGGTCTCCGACCGCGAGGATCAAGGGGAGTTGACCGAGCATCTGGCGGATCTGTTGGAACTGGTGGAATACACGACAGACAAGGACGCGGAGGCTTTTCTGCGCGAGCGCATCGGCAAGATTCTGGGCGGCGTCGCCATCCTGCGCATCGGCGATGCCCTGCCGAGCCGGATGGACAGCCGCATCGCCATCGCAAAAGAGACGGCGAAATCACTCCGACGCGCCCTGCGTGATGGCATCCTGCCGGGCGGTGGCGTCGCCCTGCTGGCTTGCCGCGACGCGCTGGAGGCGCTTGACCCCAATGAAGACAGCGCCGCGCGCGCCGCGCGGCTCATTTTGCTGCGCGCATTGGAGGAGCCCCTTCGCGCCATCTGCTATAACGGCGGCTTTGATTCCGCCAAAGCGGCTGAATTGGAGGGCATGCCCCGCGGTCACGGGATCGATATCCGCAGCGGCGCCCTCGTCGATGTGATTGAAGCCGGTATCATAGACGTGGCGTCAGTGCTTGAAGCGGCGCTGGGATCCGCGGTGAAGGGCGCTGCCCTGGCGCTGACCATTGATGTGCTGCTGCATCACGCGCAGCCGGAGTCGACCTACGCGCCCTAAGCTTGTTGCCGCGCCGACCCTTTGGATTCACCCGCATTTTCGGCTATCATGGGACTTGGCAATATCCAGCGCATGGAGCGATATTGATATGTTATCCTCGCGCTTGTGGCGGCAAATCGCCCAGCCGGACGCGCGCAATCCTATTTTCCGGCGCGCAAGCCAAAGCTACAAGCCGGCCAGCGCGCCAAAGCGGCGCTACAGCTTTCCTCGACCGCTGCTGCTGATCGCCGGAATCGCTGTCATCATAGCAGTCGCGCTCCAACCGCAACTCCTGCTCCTGTTGCTCGAAGTTCCGATTGTCATGATCATGCTGGTGGTGGCCAGCCCCGCGTTATTGCCCTTGTTCGCGCTCCTAGCGGGCATGTTACTCGCCGTCGAGATCATCCATGGCATCGCCCGTGAAAAGCGCCAGCACACCTACGAGTTGATTTGCAGTTCAACACCGGGTTCGCTCTACGCCAATTGGTCCTTCGCCAAGGGCGTCACCCACCGCGGCGGCTGGTTCGCCGCCTTGCGCTGGGGCAGCGCTCAGTCGCTGCGGCTCGGCGGCGTCGTCCTGGGCGGCGCGCTGCTCGTGATCCTGTGGCTGCTGCTCTCCGATCAGGCGCGGGTGGGGCTCGAGCAGTTGCGCGTGCCCCTGCTGATCGGGCTGATGTTGATTCTGTACTACAGCCACCTGCGGCAGACCATCATACTCGGTTTGACGATTGGGCTATTCTTGAGCAGCTTCGACCTGGAGGGCCGCGACGCCGCCTTCATCGGCGTTTGCTTGTATATCTTGGCGCAAGCGCTGTCCATCGGGCTGGCATTGCTGTTTTACGCCACCTGCGGACGGCTGTTCTATGAGCCGCAGCCCTTGGTCAGTATGGGTGTGGAGATCGTCACCGTCGGGATCGTCATCTTGTGCCGGGAAACGCTGATCGTCATGCTCTGGCAACCGCTGCGGCGGCGGTTGAATTCGAGCCGCGGCGAGGCGGTTTGGTGGGGATTGCGCGACTTTGCGCCATCGTTGTTTTAACCACTATGAATGACCAAAGAAATACTGCCGTTAAGGCTGGAGCGAAAACGTGAACGATGTCAAAACGTATCTGGGCGAAATTCAAGAAAAGCACCGGACGGCTATAGCTCGCGAACATGCTTACAGGCCAGCTTTGCAAGCGCTTTTAGAATCTGACAACACAGATATTACGGCCGTTAATGATCCCGCCAGAGACAAAATCGGAATGCCTGACTTTGTCGTTCTGCGAAAGCAAGGCAATGTGCCGATCGGGATTGTGGAGGCGAAAGATATTGGCAATCAGTTGAATCGAACCGAAAAGACCAAGCAATTCAAACGCTATATGGCGCACAACAATCTGATTCTGACGAATTATCTGGAGTTTCGCTGGTATGTCGATGGCGAAAAGCGGGAAGCAGTTCGCATTGCCCGAATTAAACAGGGCAAGATCATCCGCATTCCGAGCGCATATAGCGATCTGAATGACCTGCTGCGACGATTCGTCGAACGAAAACCTTCAAATATCAACAGCGCTAGAGACTTGGCGGAGCGACTGGCGCGACATGCGCAGCTGATCGCTCATTTCATCGAGAAAGATCTCAAGAGCAATGAGCCGAGCAAGAATCTCGAAAACCAAATGGCGGCTTTTGCGAACACATTGATTCCTGACCTGGATGCCACCAAGTTTGCCGATATGTACGCTCAAACGCTTGCCTATGGCTTGTTTGCCTCGCGCGTGAATTATCCGGGCGAACCGGCTCAATTCAGTCTGAGTGGGGCGGCCGAATACATTCCGCGCACGAACCCCTTTTTACGCAGGCTGTTTCACATTAACAGTTTTGATTTGGGCAGCCGCCTGACATGGCTGGTGGATGGCTTGGTGGACGTCTTGCGTCATACCGATATGGACAGCATTCTTGCTCACTTCGGCCAGCGAACGGGGCAAACCGACCCGGTCGTACATTTCTACGAGACCTTCCTCAGTTCTTACGACCCGACGTTGCGGGAAAAACGCGGTGTTTACTACACGCCCGAGCCAGTCGTGAAGTACATCGTGCGCAGCGTCGACCATATATTGAAGACCCGCTTTGATCGCTCAGACGGGCTCGCCGATAAAGACACGCTCATTCTTGACCCGGCGGTCGGCACAGGCACTTTTCTCTTTTATGTGATTGAGCGGATCAAAGAACGCTTCGCTGGTCAACGCGGCATGTGGAAAGGCTACGTCGAAGAGCGTCTGCTGCCGCGCATTTTCGGCTTTGAATTGTTGATGGCGCCCTACACCATCGCGCACATGAACCTCGGTTTGCAGCTCAAGGAAGCCGGTTACGAGTTCAAGGAAGATGAACGGCTGGGCATTTACCTGACCAACTCGCTGGAAGAAGGCATTCAACAGGGATACGCGACGCCTTTTGGGGGTTTCCTCGTGGACGAAGCCAACACCGCCGCCGAAATCAAGCGCGATAAGCCGATTATGGTCGTTCTTGGCAATCCGCCCTACAGCGGACACAGCGCGAACCGAAGCGAAATTGAAGTCGACGAGGAAGTTACAAGGAAACGCGACGGCAAACTTATAACCGTAAGGCGTAAGAATAAGGTAAATACATTCATCGGCAATCTAGTTGAAGACTACAAAAAAGTTGACGGCGAGAAGTTGAATGAAAAGAACTCTCAAGGAATACAGGACGACTACGTCAAATTCTTGAGGTTTGCACAATGGCGTATAGAAAAGACCGGCGTAGGTATCGTCGCCTTTGTAACGAATCACAGCTTCCTTACAAGTCCGACATTACGTGGTATGCGTCGAAATCTAATGACATCATTCTCAGAAATATTTCTATTGAATTTACACGGTAACGTGCGTACTCGAGAGCTTACACCCGGTGGCGACAAGGATGACAACGTCTTCGATATTCAGCAAGGTGTTTCAATCTGTATTCTTGTAAAGCACAAAAACTTCAAGCGCGAAGCGGTGATTCATTATGCGGACTTGTGGGGTTCAAGACAACACAAGTATAACGTATTGGCTTCAAACCACTTGCTTCATACAGACTGGTCGCACATAGATCCTACAAGTCCATTCTATATCTTTGCCTCTTCTGATCAATCGAATGTAATCGAATACTCTCGATTACCAGCAATTATCAATGTCTTCCCGGTTAGTAGCAACGGGTTCAAAACGCATCGGGATCATTTCGCAGTTGCCTTTACATCTGAGGATATGCAGCGACGTGTCGGAGAGCTTCTCGAACCTGCGATCTCTGATCAGACTCTGCAAAGTACATATGCTCTCAGAGACAACTCCGACTGGGAACTGAAGAACACAAGAGAATTACTCAGACAGGACGATAGGTGGCAGAAGCGCTTAGTCAATTGCGCCTATAGACCATTTGATGTCAGAGTCTGCTTGTACGGCGATTATCTAATGGATAGGTCGCGCATAAAATCGATGAGACATCTCTTGCATGAAAATATGGCACTTTCAGTCGGCCGCCAAGGCCAAGCAGTGGGAGGCGGCGCATGGAACCTAACTCTGGTAGGAGACCTTGTCGCTGATACTAATCTGTTCTATAGAGGTGGTATTCAGTACTTGCCTGTCTACCTCTATCCCGATCCCGATCAATTCGAGGATGCAGGCGATGACATCAGCGAATACCCTCTAAGCCACAAAGGCCGCCGCCCCAACCTCTCCAAAGCATTCGTCGCCGAAATGGAAGCCAAGCTCGGCCTGCCGTTCCAAACGGAAGGCAGTGCTTTCACCGGTGGCGACTCCCCCGACTGGTTTGGGCCCGAAGACATCTTCTATTACGCCTATGCCGTCTTCCATAGCCCGACTTACCGAGAGCGTTACGCCGAGTTCCTTAAAATTGACTATCCCCGCTTGCCACTGATATCGGATGTTCTGCTGTTTGAAACGCTGGTCAAACTTGGCGCGGAGTTAGTGAGTCTGCATCTGATGAAGTCGCCAAAGCTGTTGAAGCGTATGACGACTTACAATGTTGCGGTCGATGACAAAAGCTTAGACAACGTAGTTTCGGAGACTCGCGACTTTCCCAACTACGTAGAAAAGGGCGGGCAAGTGTACATCAACAAGACGCAGTATTTCGAGGGTGTGCCGCAAGAAATCTGGGACTTTCACATCGGCGGCTATCAGGTGCTGCACAAGTGGCTAAAAGACCGGCGGGGACGAGTGCTGTCAACTGGCGATCTGGAGCATTATCAGCAAATCGTGGTCGCGCTGTCCGAGACCATTCGCATTATGCGGGCGATTGACGAGGCGATTCCGCAGTTTCCTATCGAATAGCTCTCAACACCCCCACACCAACCCCCGCTCATAAGCCTCGCGCGTATCAATATCCAGCACGACGCCCTTCTCATCCACCTCAACCCGCCGCAACCGCTCCCGCGCGCCTGCAATCACATCACGCGGCCTGGCATCCGCCGGCAGATCCAGCATCGCCCGCCAAAAAGCGCGATCCAGCAGCACCGGATGCCCGCGCTGGCTCTGATATACCGGCGCGACATTGAAGCCCGGCTCATGCTGCGCGGCGAGCTGCCTTATCACCGCGCTCGTGATACAGGGCATGTCGCCCGGCTGAATGAAAGCCGCGTCCAGCGACTTCGGCAAGGTCCTCAAGCCCGTCTTCACGGAAGAAAGGATTTCACCCGCCGCGAAGTCGGGATTATGCGCGAATGTTAGTGGATACGCCGCGAGGGCAGCGGCGACGCCCTCGGCGTCGCGCCCGGTCACGACGATGATCCGGTCAAGGCCCGCGTCGACATAGGCGCTGACAACCCGGCTGATGATGGCTTGGCCGTCGATCCAGGGCAGCAGCAGCTTGTTTTCAATCATCCGCGACGACAATCCCGCCGCCAGGATAATCGCGCCATAACCTTCCCCCCTCAATCCCCCCGTAGCAACGGAGGGAAGCTCGCTCCCTTGCCCTGCGGGATTGGTGAAGCTCCCCCTCCCTGATGCTTCGGGGAGGGGGCTAGGGGGTGGGGGTGTAGCCGTCACGCTGCGCGGCATGGGACGTTCGGCGATGTCCTGGAGCAGACCGCCGTGACCCATTGACACCAGGTTGGCGCGCGTCAGCCGCTCGCCGGTCAGCAGGCGCGGCAGAATCCAGTCGATGACATTGGTCTTGGGCGATTTGACGCAGCCCGGCGCGCCCACCACCGGCACTTCGTCCAGATAGCCCATCATCAGCAGCGTGCCCGGATCCACCGGCACGCCGTGCAGCGTGATGCTGCCGCCGGCGCGCAGCAGCGCCGAGGGCACGATGTCTTCACGGTCGATGATGGCGGATATGCTCGCCACCAGGATCAGATCCGCCCCGGCCTGGGCGCGGATCGCCGCGGCGATGGCCTCTTGATCGTGCGCGACAAAAGTCGGTTCCAGCAGATGGCTGCCCCAGCCCTGGACGCGCTGAAGAACGGGCGCGTGAAAGCTCTTGAGCAGGCGCTCGCGCCGGGCTTCGGTACCGGAGACGATCAGCGCGACTCGTTTCTCCTGGAGCGGGAGAATGCGCAGGATGGCGGCGCTCGCTTCGGCGATGCGCTCCACATCAACCACGCGCGCCTGCGGCACGCCAAAAGGCACCACTTTGACCAGCGCGACCATATCGCCCGCGCCGACCAGGCTGTATTCGCGCAAGGTAGCGATGGTGATGCCGTCATAAATGTTGTTGATTAATTCGAGTTTGGGCACGTCGACATGCAGGACGCCGCGCTCCGCCGCCGTCAGATTGGCGCGTCCCACGCCCGGCGTCCGCCACTGGACCATGGGACCTGCAACCGCTATGCCAATTCTTTCGGCCGCGATATCTTCGTGCAGATCGGCATCGCTCAACTGGGTTACGGTAACGCGCTCCAAGCCGAGACGGCGCAGCACCGCCAAATCCGACTCGTCAAGCGCGTGGCCCTTGTTGAAGACGAGCTTGCCCGAAGAATCGTAGAGCTTGTGCGCCAGAATCGCGCCGATTGCTTCGGCGATCGGTACCTCACCGAACTTCATCGCGCGCTCCGTTTCGCACGGCGATGATCTCCGCCAAGATACAAACCGCGATCTCTTCCGGCGTAGTCGCGCCGATGTCGATGCCGATTGGCGTGCGAATCCGCGCGATCAATTCATCGCCGAGCCCGGCCTCTTTCAGCCGCGCCACGCGCTGCTTATGCGTGCGTCCGCTGCTCAAAACGCCGATGTAGGGGATGTTTGCCGGCAGCGCGGTGATCAGCGCTTTGTCGTCAATCTTCGGGTCATGCGTCAGGACCGCCAGATAAGTGCTGCGATCCAGACCAAGTTGCGGCAATGCCTTGTCCGGGTAGCTGTGCAAGATCTCTGTCACCTTGGGAAAGCGCTCGCGCGAGGCGAATGCCGCGCGTGGATCGACGATCGAGACGCGAAAACCGACTTGCGTCGCCATCGCCTCCAGCGGAATCGCCACATGCACGCCGCCGATCAGGATCAGATGCGGGCGCTCGACCTGCATGTCGACCATGACCCGCGTTTCGCCCATCGTTGCCAAGCCGCTTTTCTTGCTTGAGTTGGCAAGGGCTTTCATGGTTTCCAGCTGCGCTCCGGTCAGGTTATCGGTCTGAAACAGGACCTCTCCCCGGGCATCGAGCAAGACTTTCTCGCCGATCAATTCGCCCTCCACGACCGTGATTGTCACGCCGAAATGGTCCCCCGCCGCAAGCTCGGCCAGCGCGTCCCACCAGATCGTATCCAACGGCTCGACAAAGACTTCGATGCTGCCGCCGCAGGTCAAACCAACCTCCCAAGCCAGGTCATCCGCCACGCCGAATTTGAGCAAGCGCGGCGCGCCATCGCGAAAGCCCGCGAGCGCCTCCTCGACCACCGCCCCTTCCACGCAGCCGCCGCTGACCGAGCCGATCATCGCTGGCGGGGCAGCGTCCACAGGACCCATCTGCGCTGTGATGCCCATCTTCGATCCCTCGCGCCTCGGCGCCGATCCCCAGGTCTTGACCACCGTCGCCAATGCCACGCGACGATCCGCGGCGATCCAGTCGTTGATCATATCCAAGATGTCTAACATGTCTTGTTCGCCTTCCGCCAATGCGCTCGTAACAGGAAAACCAGCTCAGGGTAATTCACCACAGAGACACAGAAGTAAATGCAAGTAAGTAATGCAACGAAATAAGGCGCGTGTAGGGGCGACATATCATGTCGCCCGTCGATGCGATGGCGCGGTTTCGGGCGACCAGGTTGGTCGCCCCTACAGCTTTCGATTATTTTGTAGTTTTCTATATCTCATCAACTTTTCGCATTACTTTCTTGGTTCTACTTCTCCGCCTCTGTGGTGAATCCTCTTTACTCAGTTGGAACTGAGAGCAAATACCGCTTGCGATAGGCTTCGGCGCTCGGGCGGCTCTTCAGATTGTTGAGCGCCTTGACGATCGCCTCCAGGTTCGCCAGGTTGGTAATCGGCAGAAAGTCGTGCACATAGGGCAAAAGCGCCTGCGCGCCCCGGGTCAGCGGTTCATACTCCGGTACATCCAGCAAGGGATTCAGCCAGATCAAGCGTCGACAAGAATGCCGAAGGCGTTCCATTTCCCGGTGCAAGAGCGGGATATCGCCGCGATCCCAACCGTCCGTTATCAACAGCACCACCGCGCCACGTCCCAGTACGCGTCGCGACCAGACCCAATTGAAGCGATGCAGACATTCGCCGGTCATGGTGCCGCCGCCCCACTGCAAGACGGCTTGGCCGACATCTTCCAGCGCGTCATCCACGTTCTTTTGCCGGATCTGCCGCGTGATACGTGTGATGTCCGTGCTATAGACGAAGGATTCGACCTGGAACAGCGAGCCGGCCAGCGTGTGCATAAAGTGCAGCAGTACACGCGTGTAGCGTTCCATGCTGCCGCTGATATCGCAGAGCAGTACCACAGGACGCGGCTTTTCCTTGCGGCGATGCGTCGGCAGTTGCGTGACATCGCCGCGCTTGCGGATGACATCTTTCATCAGGCGCCGCATGTTGATTTGTCGACCTTTGCCATTTTCAAAGCGGCGCGTCCGGCGCATGCCAAGCGAATCCGGCATTTTGGCGATGACGCGCTTCGCCATTTCCAACTCCTCGGCGCTCATCTCGGCAAAGTCCTTGTGGCGCAAACGCTCTTGCCGGCTGTAAGTTGGCACCAGCGCGATCATGGCTGGATCCAGTTCCTTGCTGTCGCTGCCGTTCTCGCTCGGCGAGGATTCCAGCGGCGGCAGGAACTGTGTCTTTTTTTTGCGCCGCTCTTCGCCCAGCGACTGCAAATTCAGCGTGGTAAAGCCATCCGACGGTCGACGCCAGAAGATATCAAAGGCTTCATCAAAATAGGCGAATTCCTTGGGATGCGTGACCAAGTGCGTGCGCAGCGCAAAATAGAAATCTTGCTTGCGCCCCAGCTGAATATGCGCCAGGGCGCGCGCCACATCCATCATGCGGTTGGGCGTCACATTCATGCCCAGCGCCCGGCAAACGCGCCCGAACAAAATCAGATTGTGCGTCAATTTGCCGCCGTGATAGTCGTAGGGCGCATCAGCCGGACCGAGGAATAGGCCTGCGATGGGCGGATCTTCGGACATGGTCAAACCCGCTGCGCTTCGACTTTGGCGCGCTCGATCATATTTTGGATGGTTGTCGCGTCCAGCATTTCGACATCGTCCTGGTACTTCAAGATCACGCCCAGCGTGTCCTGCACTGTTTCCAAAGCCAATTCATTCTGATCCAGCGCGATCAAAGCCGCCGTCCAATCCAGGGTTTCCGCGACGCCGGGCCGCTTGAACAACTCCATTGAGCGCATGTCTTGAATGAAGGCTGTGATTTGTCGTGCCAACATCGGCGGCACATCGGGCGCCTTGCGCTGCACGATTTCCAGCTCCTTTCGGAAATGCGGATAATCGATCCAGAAGTATAAACAGCGCCGCTTCAGCGCATCGTGGATTTCGCGCGTCCGGTTGGATGTCACAACCACAATCGGCGGCGCGGCAGCCTTCACCGTGCCCAATTCCGGGATCGAGATCTGGAAATCCGAGAGCAACTCCAGCAAAAAAGCCTCGAACTCTTCGTCGGAGCGATCCAGTTCATCGATCAGCAATACCGGCGCCCGGCCGTTCTTGCTCGTTTCGATGGCTTGCAGCAATGGGCGCTTGAGCAGAAAGCGCTCTGAAAACAGTTCGCCTTCCATATCATCGCGAGCCAAGCCTTCGGCTTCCATCAGTCGCAAGTGCAGGATCTGACCGGCGTAATTCCATTCGTAAACCGCCGTATTGATATCCAGTCCTTCGTAGCACTGCATGCGGATCAGATCGGTCTCCAGCAGCGCCGCGAGGACTTTGGCAATTTCGGTCTTGCCGACGCCGGCATCCCCTTCCAAAAACAGGGGCTTGCCCGTTTTCAGCGCCAGGAATATCGCCACGGCCAGCCCGCGCTCGGCGATATAGTCTTGCTGGCTCATGGCAGCTTGCAGGTCATCAACGGAATTGAACATGCACTTTATCTCGTTTCATTGGCTTTCGAAGAATTGCTACGATCAGGTATTCTAACTGATGCGGGGTGATTTTCGGAAGGCTTTAAGCGATTGGTCCTTCTGTAGCGCGCATTGCTGATTAGAATAGAGCGACAGAATCGGAACCGAGAACGGGGAGAAGACGATGAACGCGCAAATCCAACAATTCTGGGATCTCAACCGCATGTATACGCCGCTGCGCGACCAGCTTCTGGAAGCATTGTCCGACGAAGACCTCAGTTTTACGCCGGGCGGGGGTAACCCCCCGCTCGGTGAACTCTGCCGCGAACTTGGCGAAGCCGAATACGCTTACGTCCAGTCCTTCAAGACCTTCAAAGTCGATTTCAGCTACCGCATCAACGACGACAGCTATCTCGGCAGCGTCGCCAAATTAAGCGCCTGGTATCGGCAGTTGGACGAAGAACTCGAAGCTGCTCTGGAAGGGATCACCGATGAGGATGTCGCGACCAAGCAAATGGATCGCGACGGCTATGAAGTGCCTATCCACATCAGTCTCGATATCTTGCGCGAGGCGCTGCTGATCTTCTACGGCAAGGTCAGCGTCTACGCCAAAGCCATGGACAAGCCGCTTCCACAGCAATGGCAGGATTGGATCGGCTGAGTACAATTGTAGTTAGCTCTCATTTCTTAACATACCCCTTACTCGCGCAGGGAAAGGCATGTTATTTTATGTGAGCGCGACATTCCTGGGACCTTTTCTACTGCCGCCGAGCGAGTTATAATAGTTGACGCTTGGCTGGTTTTTGTGGAGGGCGTTGGTTAAACTCCGAGGGTCAGATTTAGCAAATTCCTTGACTGTAGAAAGTCCGCGTAGTCTAACCCAGTAACCTACACTGAAGAGGTCGGGCTTATTTTTTCGCGCAAATTGAGTATCCGCTCCATGCGTAAAGGGCTGTCACAGGTCTTGGGGCAGCCATTCTATTTGTGGTTGTTGGGAATCTATCCCATACTCCATCTGTATTCCGTAAACCTCGGATTGGTCATTGGGCGCGAAGTTCTCGCCAGCCTCGCGGCAATGTTCGCCGCGAGTACAATTGCCTTTCTTTTGACAAATGTTTTGCTTCGCAATAAGCATAAAGCAGCTTTCATGCTCGGCATCGCCAGCATTTGTTTCTCATTTAGCGGACATCTTTATACTCAGGTGTTTATGCCCAAATCGCTCTTCGTTTGGACGCTGATGATTTCGGCTCTCGCGATTCTCGTCATGGGTGTCATATACCGAACGCGCAAGCGCAAGTTCTTTGCTGCCGCGACCTTCCCGCTCAATCTGGTTTCGCTCGCGCTGCTGGTGAGCCCCGGCATCACAATCGTTTCGGGCCATATCTATATGTCTTCGTTTGCCAAGATCTCTGCGGCAAATGTCTCGCCATCCGCCATACAAGAATACAGCCCAAAGGTGAATGACTCGGCAACGCATCCGGACATTTACTATATCATCCCGGATTCCTATCCAAGCGACGCCTGGCAGCTAGAAGCAGTGGGATACGATAATTCCGCGTTTACGCAAGCCCTGCGCGATCGCGGATTCATCGTCGCGGAACAGGCGCAAAGCAATTATGGGTCGACCTTTACGTCTCTGGCATCCACATTGAACATGCGTTATTTCGATAGCAATCCATCACCGCTCAATAATGTCGACTACTTACGCTTGTCAATTGCCGAAAGCGAAGTGGCGAAACAACTAAAGCAACGCGGATATACCTATATACATGTCCTGTCGGGTTTGTTGCTTCCCAGTTCAATCGCGGATATTAATCGGGATTATACGCCAGCCGGACCCATTGACATCAGAGTCGATGATTCCGACTTTGATGCAGCCATCTTGTTTCATCCAGAAACAGGCGTACCAAGACTGCTGGACCGCGGCTTTCTGTACAAACAGTCATTTCTGCCCTTGTATCACGATACAACCTTGCTGAGGACCGTTAAGTCGCAATTGGATAAACTGTTCTATACCGACGAGTTCATGCCTCATCATTTGTATTCCGCAGAACGATTCCTCGACACTGTCGCTGACGTCGAATCATTCGCTTCTATGCCGGAAGCAACTTTCGCGATCGTCCATTTGCTCAAGCCGCATGCGCCAATTGTGTTTACTGAGAATGGAGACAAGATCCGTGCCATAACAATCCCAAGTCCCGAGGCGCATTTAGATGAATTAAAATACGTAAATACCAGATTCTTGCAGATGATTGACGCCATTCTGGAAAACTCGCAGCATCAGCCAGTCATCATATTCCAGGCCGATCACGGATCCACTCATGGTTTTTCTAATTTCGGTGGCAGATATGTCCACTTCGATTCCTACGCCGCGTATTATTTGCCGGATGGACATTCCCTCGATATTCCACAACCCTATACTTTCATAAATAGCTTCCCGTTGATATTGAACGAAGTCTTTGCGACAAACTATGAGTTGCAGGACGATCGTTTGGTGGAGCTTTTAGGATCTCGCGGCCCGTTTCTACAGGCGGACGTTACAGATGAGTTTCTGCGCAAGTAACTCATCGCCGATGAAAACCAAGAGACTTGCCGGGGGATATTACAGGCGAAGCTACCATCTTATTCGGTCTGGAGTGCGGTCTTCATGCCAGCAACAAATAAGCAAAAGGGCCAGCCGGCGGCTGACCCTTCAGAATCTCTACTTTGGAACTGACGCTTATCCAGCCGCCGCCTTGACCGCGCGCTTGAGGTAAACGCCCGCCATCTGCTGCCGGTAGGACTCGGGATAAGCCACATCGCCCGCCAGCCAATCGGCGATATCAGATTGTACCGCGGCCGCCGCGGCGTTCAGCGCCGCGTCATCTAGCGTAGAGCCTGCCAGCGCCGCTTCCGCCCCCGCGCATTTCACCGCTTTGACGGTTGCGCCACCGACCGCAACATCTGCCTGCGCGCAAGTGCCGCCATCCATCTTCAGGCAGACGGCGACTCCCACGATGGCGTAGCGCGAAGCGGGATGGGGGAACTTTACGTAGGCGCATTGGCAGTCGCTGCAGTTGGGCAGGCTGACGCTCGTAATCAGCTCGCCATCGTCCAAGTCGGTCTCGAAGAGATCGACAAAAAACGCTTCTGCGTCGACCGAGCGCGAGCCGTCCGCGCCCTGGATGTTGATGCTGGCGCCGCAAGCCACCAATACCGTCGGCGGGTCTGATGCCGGGTCAGCGTGGGCGATATTGCCGCCAATGGTGCCGAAGTTGCGCACAGCCTGGTCGCCAACGCCGCCGCAGGCTTCCGCCAAAGCGCGGCACATCGACTGCACATCCCCCGAAGCGGCGATTTCCGCATGGGTCGCGGTTGCGCCGATGGTCAAGCTGCCATCCGCCGAGATGCCGCGAAGCGAGTCAATTCTTCCGATATCCACCAGTTGCTCGGGCGCGGAAAGGCGCAGTTTCATCACCGGCAGCAGGCTATGGCCCCCAGCCAGGAACTTGCCCTCGTCGCCGATCAGTTCCAGCGCCTGATCGACCGATTCCGCCCGTTGATAGTCAAATTTGTTTGGCCACATATGTTGTCTCCTCCCGCGATTTTCGCTGAGACGGGCGACCCGGCGAGCCGCCCCTACAAGTATTCGATTATGAGTCGGCAGATTGTATCGCCTGCCAAACCTTCGCCGATGTCATCGGCATATCGATTCCCTCTACGCCAAATGGCGAAAGCGCATCAAGCACGGCATTGTATACCGTCGGCGTGCTGGCGATGGTGCCGGTTTCTCCGACTCCCTTGACGCCGATCGGATGGTGCGGCGACGGCGTGACCGTCTCGCCCAACTCAAAGTTCGGGAACATATCGGCGCGAGGCATGGTGTAGTCCATCATCGTGCCTGTCAAAAGCTGCCCGCTGTCGTCGTAAATGACGCCTTCGCAGAGCGCCTGCGCGATCCCTTGGACGACGCCGCCGTGAATCTGTCCCGCGACGATTTCCGGGTTGATCTGCGGTCCGCAATCGTCCACGGCGATATAGCGCTTCAACTCGATATCACCCGTATTGGCGTCAACTTCCACGATGGCGATATGCGTCCCAAAGGGATAGACAAAGTTCGGGGGATCGTAAAATTGCGATTCTTCAAAGCCGGGATCCATGCCTTCCGGCATATTCCAAGCCAGGTGCGCCATCAATGCCACGTCTTGAATGCTCTGCGCTTGATCGGGCGAGCCTTTGACCGAGAAACTGCCATCGGCGTATTCGATGTCGTCTTCGTTCGCTTCCATCAGATGAGCCGCCAGCGCCTTCGCTTTCTCCTTGAGCTTCTGCGATGCTTTCGCCAGGGCGGCGCCGGTAACGGGCGTGGTGCGGCTGCCATAAGTGCCCCAGCCCATCGGCGTTTCGGTGGTATCGCCGTGGATGACCTCAATGTCCTCCACCGGGAATCCCAGTTCATCGCCGATGATCTGCGCCAAAGTCGTTTCCGATCCCTGGCCATGCGGCGATGCGCCGATCAGCGCTTGTACCTTGCCCGTAGGCGTCACGCGTACCGTCGCGCTCTCCCACAAGCCGCCCTGGAAGCCAACGGCGCCCGCGACCTGGCTCGGTCCCAAACCGCACATTTCCGTGTAGGCGGTGATGCCGATGCCCAGATATCGCCCGTCCGCGCGCGCTTCCGCTTGTTCGCGGCGGAAGTCATCGTAGCCGGCCATGCCAAGCGCCTTTTCGAAGGCGGCTGGATAATCGCCGCTGTCATAAATCAAGGTGGTGGCAACCTCGTAACCGTCTTCGAAGGCGGGGATCAGGTTCTTGCGCCGCAACTCCGCCGGATCCATGTCGATGCGCTTGGCGACCATATCCACCATGCGCTCCAGCAAGAAGGTCGCTTCAGGACGCCCGGCGCCGCGATAGGCATCGGTTGGCGTGGCGTTGGTCATGACGCCGATCGATTCGCAGTAAACGCTGTCCATCATATAGGGACCGACATAAAGCAGCCCGTGAAGAATCGTGGGGATGCCCGGCGCCGCTGTCGACAGGTAACCGCCCATGCCGGCGTAAACCGTCGCCCGCACGCCGAGCAGCTTGCCGTCTCGGTTGGCCGCCATCTCGACGTACTGGATGTGATCGCGCCCGTGAATGGTGATCTGATAATTCTCCGAGCGCGTCTCGGTCCATTTCACCGGCTGGCCCAGCTTGATCGACGCCCAGGACACCAGCGCCTCGTCCGGATAGCAAGGGATCTTGCTGCCGAAACCGCCGCCGACTTCCGGCGCGATTACCCGGACCTTATTCTCGTTCAAGCCCGTGACCGCGCTGATGATGAAGCGATGGATATGCGGATTCTGTGAGGTGCACCAGAGCGTCAGTTCCTGCGTGGCCGGGTTGTATTGCGCCATCGCCGAACGCGGTTCCATCGCTGTCGGCAGCAGGCGCTGCTGGACGATCTTGTCGCGCACGACCACATCGGCGGTATTAAAGACGCCGTCGCTGGCGGTCTTGTCGCCCATCACCCACCGGAAAGCGATATTGTTCTCTACATCGTCGAAAAGTTGCGGCGCGCCCTCTTGAGCCGCCGCTTCGGGATCTACCACCACCGGCAACTCTTCGTATGCTACGTCCACAGTGTCAGCAGCGTCTTGCGCCGTGTAGCGGTCCTCAGCCAGCACGATAGCCACGCCGTCCCCGACGTAGCGTACCTTGCCTTTGGCCAGCGCGGGATGCTCCGGCGTCTTCAAGTCGCTATCCGGGATCAGCCAGGCGGTTGGCAAGCCAGCCAATCCATCGCCGATGTCATCGCTGGTATATACGGCGACCACGCCGTCCATCGCCTCGGCGGCCGAGCTATCGATACTGACGATATTGGCATGGGCATAGGGGCTGCGCACCACCGCCATGTGCAATACACCGGGCAACTTGATGTCGTCGGTGTAACGCGCTTCGCCGGTGATCAAGCGCGGGTCTTCCCGCCGCTTGATACCGGAACCAAATATCCGGGTGCTCATTAGTCACCTCCAGCGGCAGCGTCCGCCACCTGCTTGACGGCTTTCACGATATTGTGATAACCGGTGCAGCGGCAGATATTCCCTTCCAGGTTGTGCCGGATCGCTTCTTCAGACGCGCCCGGGTTGTCCTTGACAAATGCTGTGGTGGCCATGATCATGCCCGGCGTGCAATAGCCGCACTGCAGGCCATGGTTTTCCCAGAAAGCGGTCTGCATCGGGTGATGCTCGCCATCCACCGCCAAGCCTTCGATCGTGGTCACATTCGCTCCGTCCGCCTGCGCGGCGAGCAATGTGCAGGATTTAAGCGCCTTGCCGTCCAGGTGAACCGTGCAGGCGCCACATTGGCTGGTATCGCAACCGATTTTGGTGCCGGTGAGATCCAACTCTTCGCGCAGAAAATGTACCAACAAGGTGCGGGGGTCGACATCGCCTTCCTGTACAACCCCGTTAACGGTGACTGAAATCTGCATTAAATCCTCCTCAGTGACTACGTAAATACTCGGTTTAAGCGACGCGATTTTACTTTATGACCGATGTTCCAATCGGTTTTGCAACATTGTAACTTGCTTTTTTACCGATTGCTACAAATTGCTTGTCGTGACCGGCTTGCAACTTGGGGTCAAGACTTGCGCTCGACATGTCGTCTACGCGTGATCTAGCCCTTATTCGCGGGAAAGACTGTCGCCAAGAAAGCCGCTAGATGATGCTTCCAGACCGCCGCCAGCGTATGCGTCCCGTGCCCGCGACTTTGGTCGTCAATCGGCAGCAGGACGTAGCGGCCGCGCTTGACTTGCTCCATCGCCGCTTCCATGATGCCAAGCTCCGGCGGATTCACCTGGTCGTCCGCCGAGTTGATCGCCAAAAGCGGCGCCTTGATTTTTGACAAGCCCGGCGCGGGATCGTAGTCTTCGGACGCGGCGAACTGATAGATCATGTCGTTGGCATCCAAGATGCCGGCATGGGCTTTGATCCGCTCGGCGAGGAAGGCGTCCGCGGCTGCTCGGCTTGGCGCTTCTTTCCGCCATTGCAGGGGGCAACTGGTCATCACGATCAGCAGATGAATGGCGTTGATCAAGCCTCCCGGTTGCTCGTCATAGTCGCCGCCGTTCCAGGCCGGGTCGTCCTGGATCGAATCGATAATCATCTTGCGTATCATGCGGTTGCGCCCGGCGATTTCGGCCGGCAGCGACGCCAATGGCGCCAGGCAGTCCACAAAGTCGGGAAACATCTGCCCCCACAGCCAGGTGTGCATGCCGCCCATCGAGGTGCCCATCACCAGGTAAAGATGATCGACGCCCAAGCCCTCGGTCAGCAATTGATGCTGCGCGCGCGCCATATCGCGATAGCCGTAGCGCGGGAATCCCATGCGCGCGCCGTCGCTCGGCTTGCTCGATCCGCCGTGTCCGATGCCGTCCGGCAAAACGATAAAATGTCGGCCGGCATCCAGCAACTGGCCCGGACCGAACAACTCTCCGGCGAAGCTGTCGCGGGTGAACTGCGCGCCGCTGCCCGTCGTGCCGTGTAAGACCAGGACGGCATTGCAGACTTTCCCGGTCCCGTCTCGTCGCGCTTCGCCCAGGCTGCGGTAATGCAGGCGCAATTCCGGCAGCGTTTCGCCGCTTGCAAAGGCGAAGTCCTTGATTATGAAGTCGTCTTCGTGGTATCTCATATTTGGCTTGCTCTATCGCTTGCTTTATCGCGGAGCGTCATTTGCGGGGGAGAAGAAGCGTCGAATGAAGCTGCGGTTTTCGCGAATCATCACCAGATTGAATCCGCTCGGCGTCCCCGCGTCCGCTTCAGCGGATGTCAAGCCGGGATAGCCCGCGAAGTTCGACCAGGCCGATGGACTGCAGGTGTATGTGATGCCATCGCAGACGCTAACCGCCGCCTGATGAATATGCCCGAAAAACACGCCGGCCACCTGTTGGCGACGCCTGACCAGGATGTCGTGAATCCGCTCCCCATTCTGTACCCGACTCTGATCATCAATCCAGGGCACGCCAGTCCTTATGAATGGATAATGCGCGGCTACCAGCATGGGCTCGTCTTGAGTCCGGTTGGCCTGAGCGGCGAAACGTTCGATCTGGTCTTCCGATAAAGTCGGCGCCAGCGGATTGTCAGCGCCACTGCCGTCGATGGTGAGCAGGTGATAACCCTTGATGGCGATGCGCTCGTCGCCCATGACGCGCCGTCGCTCGCCGTCGGACAAGATTTCACGCATCAGCTCAAGCGAATCGTGATTGCCCGGCAGCAGTATCAGCGGTTGCTCCAAATGGCGCAGGATTTCCAGCGCGCGCTGATAATTCTCCGGCAGGGGATCGGCGCAGACATCGCCTGTATGCAGAATAAAGTCGATTTGGAAGGACAATTGTCGAATTGCGACCACCAATGCCTCGGCGCTGCGGTTGGGGTGCGGCGCGGCGGCGAATAACTCGTGCGAGCCGATCTTCGGATCAACACTGATATGCGTATCGCTGATGTGCAGAAAACTCAGCATGACGTTTCCCTCGGCAAGAATCTAGCCAGAATGAACTGGCGCGGCGCGGAAACATAAACCTAGCGACCGAATTTCGTTTTTCGTCGCTTACAAAAACGACGCATATTGCTAAGATCGGACGACTTTAACCACCGGACAATGGCAATCGTATCACAGAAAATGACTCAAGGGTCAAAAGAATCTCTCATTCAGCGCGTCTCGCTCGTCGACGATCTGGACGCCATGCGCCAGGGTCTCTCGCCGATGGCTCTGGTCGAGCGTCTATCCGCTCGCTTCGCGGAAGTCGAGGAAAAGTTACAAGCCTTTGTGGCCGAGGAAAATCGCTTTGATCGCCTGCGACATGATGCCGAGGCGCTACTTGACCGCCATCCGCAACAGGATCAGCGACTGCCGCTTTTCGGCGCGCTGCTTGGGGTTAAAGACATCTTTCATGCCGATGGCTTTCCGACGCGCGCCGGCGCCGCTGTGCCGCCCCACCTGTTTGCTGGTGAAGAAGCGAAAATTGTGACACAACTGAAACATGCCGGCGCCTTGATAGTTGGAAAAACCGTGACCACCGAATTCGCTTATTTTGAGCCGGGTCCCACGCGCAATCCACACAACCTCGATCATAGTCCCGGCGGCAGCAGCAGTGGATCGGCGACTGCGGTGGCGGCCGGTTTGGCGCATGTGGCGCTGGGTACTCAGACGGTCGGCTCGGTCATACGTCCCGCGGCTTATTGCGGCATCGTCGGCTACAAGCCCTCCTTTGGCCGAGTCAGCACTGAGGGACTGGTGACCTTTTCAAGGTCAGCAGATCATGTCGGCTTCTTCTGCCAAAACGTCGCCGACATGCTAGCCGTGGCGGAAGCCATAGTCGCCGATTGGGCGCGGGGCGAGGCTCCTTCGCGACTGCCGGCGCTCGGCCTACCCGACGGCGCTTACTTGCGGGGATCGACGGCGCTGGACGCCTTTGAGGCGCAAATCCGTCAGCTTGAGGGAGCCGGCTATACGGTCAAACGCATCAAGTGCTTCGACGACATTGAGCGCATAGACGCTTGTCATCAGGACATGATCGCGGCGGAACTGGCTCTGCAACACGAGGAATGGTTCGCGGAACACAGCGATCTGTACCGACCGCGTACGGCGGCGCTTATCCGTTACGGAGGGACGATCTCGCGCGCTCGGCTGGAGCAGGCGCGCGAGCATCGCATGATCTTGCGAGAGCGCATACACGATGCCATGACCGAAAACGAGGTCGACCTCTGGGTCTGTCCCGCGGCCCCCGATGTCGCGCCACCGGGCATCGGCGCGACCGGCGATCCCAAGATGAACATGCCCTGGACGCACGCCGGGCTGCCTGTTGTGACGGTACCCGCAGGTAAAGGCGCTCTGGGGCTGCCGCTCGGCTTGCAACTTGTCGCGCGCTTCGGCGCCGATCGAGCGCTCCTGAACTGGGCGCAAAGGATCGAAGAGGTTTTCCGCTGAGCCGATCAGGCGATCGCTATCGGGTTCACCCAAGAGCCGGTAGCGCCGGTCAGCTTCAAAGGCGCGATGATCAAGAGAAACTCATAGCAGTTTGCGGCTGCCAGTTCATCCAGATTCAGATTCTCAACATGTGTGATGCCACTGTGGACCAGCAAGAATCGATGCACGGAATGGTCATAGGGCGGCATGGCTTCGACCGCCATATTGTCCGCGCCAACCAGGTTCATGCCCCGCTCAACGAGATAGCGCGCCGCTCCTTCGTTGAGACCGGTCTGGGCATCGCGATAAATCGGGTCGCTGTCGCGCAGCAGTTGAATCGAGCCGGTTCGCACTAAAACCGCCGTGTTCTCGCTCATGACAGTGCCCTGCGCTGCAATCGCGCCGGCGATATCATCCGCGTTGACCTGATAGGCGGGCGGCAGCATATCGACGTCCTTGTAGGCGGCGACATCCAGCAATACGCCACGCGTCACGATCGGCGGCATCTTTTCAATGCTCAGGTGTGTCTGCCCGGCAGAACTGACGCATTCGCTCGCCGGGATCAGTTTCCCAAAGCCGTCGTGCAAATACGGACTGCCATCGGGATCCGGATTGCCGGCCTCGTCGCGCTTTTCGGCGATGTGGCAAAGCGCGTCGATATGCGTCCCGACATGGATCGACATGCGAATCGTTTCCGCCGCGGCCGCTGCCGGATCAATGGTTGAGGGGTCGCTGTGACGCAGATGGGGCGCGATCGAATAAGACTTCATCGCCGCGCCCGGCGTTAACATACCCTCTTCGAAATCAACACCCAGGCTGTAAACTTCACCGGTTTTTATCAAGCGGAGCAATTCCGGCGTCAAACGCGGAAGGGGTAACTGACCATAAGCGGAGGAGCTCATCACGGCGCCTTTCAGTTCATGTTGTTAATTGCGCTTAAGTATATGGCAGCCCCGCGGCTTATTCCAACTCGGGGGCTTATCGAACAGAGCAATCGCACCAGAATCAATATGTGCCGAATGTCATACAAATCTAAAGAAATCGTTGGGCGAAACTCAAAGTCGCTCAGGCAAAAGGGGCGAAAATAATGGGCGATTCACAGAATCGCCCC